>CAIUAC010000804.1 GCA_903896985.1 uncultured Sandaracinus sp. | reverse complement strand
CCGACGAGCGACGAGCCGTCGACGAAGGCGGTCGCCTCGTACGGGGGGTCGACGCACGGGTCCGACGGGCTGCAGCCGCACGCCTCGAGCCCGACGTAATAGCCGCCCTCGCGCCCGACGCTCGAGACGCCGCGCGGCGTGCAGCCGCACGAGGCGCCGGGCGCGTGCAGCAGCACCGGGACCTGCTCGTCGGCGCGCACGGCCGTCGGCGCGAGCGCGTCGCGCACGTCTTGTTGAACGCACGTCGTCGCGCGCACCTCGATGGTGCAGGTGAAGCCCCGCGCGGCGTCCGCCGTGACGGTCCAGACGCCCTCCGTGAGCGGGCCGAGGTCGAGCGCTTGGCGCACCGTCGGGCCGACGCAGTCGCACTCGGCGCAACAGCCGCACGAGTCCCAGCTAGGCAGAAGCGCGATCGAGCGCGGCCCGCTCGGCTGCGCGACGAGGCGCGCGGCGTCGCCGCTGCAGCAGATGGTCGGCGCGTGCTGCACGGTGACGAGCACCGGGTCGCCCGGCGCGACGAGAGACGGACACGTCAGCCCGCCGACGGTGCTCGGCAGCGCGGAGCACATCCCGAGATCGGGGATGTAGATCACGTCGACGAACGACGCGTCCTCGACTCCGGCGTCGTCCGACGCGGTCGAGAGCCCATACGTCGCGTAGCAGCCGGCGACGAGCGACGAGCCGAGTACGAGCGCCACCTTGAGCCATCGAGTCATCGTCCGTCTCCTACGCAGGCAGTGAGCAGCGAGCGTGCCACGCGCGCGCTGCGTCGGCCTCACGGGCGCGGGGCGCTCTGCCAGCGCAGCTCGATTTGGCCTGCGGGCGACTCCGGGTGCTCGAGGTCAGCGCCATAGAGACACAGCCCGCCAGGGCTCTCGTCGGGCTCGACGCGCAGGCTCAGCTCACGCGCCGACGCGCGCCCTCCGAAGGCGCGCGCGAGGAGCGCCGCGTCGTCGACGGCCAGCTCGAGCCACGCGCCGCGCCCGTCGTCCACCGGCGCGGTGAGCACGCCGAGCTCGACGTCGCCGAGCAAGACGTGCACGCGCGACACATCCGTCGGGCGAGCGCCCGCACCTGCGCCAGGCAGCTCGGACGACGCGCGAAAGCGCACGACGAGCAGCGCCGGGACGCGCTCGCCGCGCGGCGCGCGAAAGCGATAGACGACCGCCCCCGACCCGCTTCCCCAGACGTGCGCCGTGGGCGGCTCGCGCCAGATGCCCGCCGCCTCGAAGCGGGCGCGCGCGAACTCGTGCGGCGCAAACGCCAGCGTGCGGGTGCCCTCCACGACGGCTGACCAGCGCGCGTGCGGCGCGGGATCGCCTCGCATCTCTTGGTCGAGCGGGGCGAGCGGCGCCTCCCCCTGCGCGTCGCCGAGGAGCGGATTTCGCTCGACCGGCGGAGTCTCGCGCCAGCGGAGCGCGTGGCGCCCGAGCAAGCGCCGGAGCGGGCGACTCGCACGCTCGTCGGCGCAGATCGCGTGCTCGTCGGGGTGCGCCTCGCGCGGCGCGTAGTGCCAGACGAGCGCGCCGTCGACGCCATCCCGATGCGAGCGCTCGAGGAACGCGTCGAACCACGCGAGGCGCTGCCGCGCGTGAAAGCCGAACTCGCCCCAGACGAGCGGCTTGCGCGCGACGTGATGCGCCAGCTGCGCGCGGTCATCGACGTAACTCCGCAGCTGCGCGAGCGTGTGAATACGCCCCGAGTGCTGTGGATAAGCGTGGGAGTCTGCGTAATCGATCTCCGCGAGCCGCTGCACCGCGAGCCAAGTATCTCTATCGCTCTGCCGCGCATAGCCAATATGCCCTGCAGAGACCAGATGCCGCGCGTCGAGCGAGCGCACGAAGCGCGCGCTCTCGCTCACCCAGCGGACGAGGGCGTCGCGGTCCCGCGGGAGCGCCGTCACCTCGTTGGCGAGCTCCCACGCGAGGATGGTCGGGTCCTCGCGATAGGCGACGCCAGTGACGGTGTTGACGCGCCCGACGATGCGCGAGACGTGCGCGCGATACAGCTCATCACAGCGCGCGCAGTCGTAGAAGCGCCCGAGCTCCAGCTCGTTGAGCTCACGCGCGTCCGTCGCCTCGGGGAGCGCGCCCGCCCAGCGCAGATAGCGCGGAAAACCACCGTAGTCCGACCAGCGATTGGCGAGCACGACGACCACGCGCAGCCCGCGCTCGCGCGCCGCGGCGAGCACGCGGTCGAGGTGCACGAACGACGCCTCGACCCAGCCGTCCTCGCCGAGCCGAAACGCGTAGTCGCGCGTCCAGGGTTGCGCGGTGTCGGGGCGCTCGCCGAGGGCCCACACGCGCACGACGGTCAGCCCATCGGCGCGCACGGCGTCGAGCGTCTGCGCGAGGGCCGCCCGATGCGTCGCGCCGTGCATGACGGCGACGTTCGCGCCGAGGAAGTGAAACGGCGCGCCGCCGAGCGTGAACGAGGTGCCGGAGACGCGGACGAAGTCGGCGTCAGTGGCTGCGGCGGGCGCGGCGGGCGCGCGGGACTGCGCGTGGGCTGGCGCCGTGTTCAGGAGCGCGAGGAGCCCCACGAGCACCAAGGGAAGCGGGCAGCGCGAGACGGGCGACACGGGTCGGAGGGAGGGTGACAGGCGCGATGCGCGGGGGCGAGGGTCGGGGCTCAGCGCTGGAACCGCCGTCAGCGTTCACCTCGGGGTCGCCCGCCTCCGCTGAACACGCGTACCCGAAAACTTGGCCAGCGGCGCCGTCCCATATAGGAGGGCTGGTGGAGGTCCATCGAATGGTCGGCATCAGCAGCGTCGGCGGCGAGGTGCGCAGTCTCATCCTGCAGGCGCAGGAGGCGGCGCGCGCGCGGAAGCAGAAGCCGAACACGGCCCATCTGCTGCTCGCGATGCTCCAGTCGGACGGCGAGGTCGCCGAGCTGCTGACGGCGCACAACGTCGGCGAGAACGCGCTGCTGAGCGCGCTCAAGGTCGTCGGCGAGGAGCCGAATACCGCGCTCGACATCACGTTCGAGCGCGCGGCCAAGCTGGCGCTGATGCTCGGCGAGAGTACGCCGCGGGCGCTCCATCTGCTGTTCACGTTCACCTCCGAGTCACGCTCGGCGGCGCACCACTGCCTCGAGAAGACGGGCGCCAGCGCGAACCGCCTGCACGCAGACCTCTGCGAGCGCCTCGGCGTCACGCCGGGTCGCGACGAGCACAGCGCCGCGCCGGGCGCCGAGCGCACTCCCCCGCGCGCGCCCACGCGCCGACCGACGCCGACCACCCCGAGCGCGCCGAGCAGCGACGCGCGCGGCCATCGCCCGCTCTCGCGCAGCGGCCCGCACATCACCCCGCCGCGCTCGACCGCGCGCCTGACGACGACGACGACGAAGCCCGCCGCGACGCCCCCGCCGCGCGAGCAATCGACGCCGGAAGACGCGCCGCGGAGCGCCCCGAGCGCGCCCAACGCCGCCCTCCCCGGGTCGCGCTTTGCCCTCGATGAGCGGCAGTTCCCGACGCTCGTCGCGCTCTCGCGCAACCTGACGGCGCTCGCCGAGGCGGGCGCGATCGACCCGGTGATCGGGCGCGACGCAGAGATCGAGAAGCTGCTCGACGTCCTCGCGCGACGCCGCTCGAACAACCCGCTCCTCGTCGGACCGCCGGGCGTCGGCAAGACGGCGGTGGTCGAAGGGCTCGCGCTGCGGCTCGCCTCGGGCGCGACGGGGCTGCCGAGCGATCGCATCCTGCTCGAGGTCTCGGCCGGCGCGCTCGTCTCCGGGACTGGCGTGCGCGGCGCGCTCGCGGAGCGCCTCGCGAAGCTGCGCGCGGAGGTCGCGCGCGCGGAGGGGAGAGTGCTGCTCTTCCTCGACGAGATCCACGCGATCGTCGCGGGCGACAACGGCGGGCCCGACGACCTCGCGAGCGAGCTGAAGGCGTCCCTCGCGCGCGGCGAGCTGCCGTGCATCGGCGCGACGACGGACGCCGAGTACCGCAAGCACTTCGAGAAGGACCCGGCGCTCGCGCGGCGCTTCTCGCGCATCGAGATCGGCGAGCCGACGCCCGAGGACTGCGTGCGCATCCTGCGCGGGCTCGTGCCGCGCTACGAGCTGCATCACGGCGTCGCCTACGCGCCCGAGGCGATCGAGCAGGCGGTCGCGCTCTCGGTGCGCTTTCTGCCGGAGCGACAGCTCCCCGACAAGGCGCTCGGGCTGCTCGATCTCGCCGGCGCGCGCACGCGGCGTCGCGGCGGGCGCGTCGTCGATCTCGAGGCCGTCGCGCGCGTCGTCAGCGAGCAAGCGCACGTGCCGCTCGAGCGACTGATGCTGCGCGATCGAGAGCGACTGCTCGCGCTCGAAGAGCTCGTCGCAGAGCGGGTCGTCGGGCAGCGCGCGTCGATCGCGCGCATCGCGGACGCGCTCCGCAAGGGCGCGGCGGGCTTCCGCGGCAAGCGCCCGCTCGGCACGTTCCTGCTGCTCGGCCCGACGGGCGTCGGCAAGACGGAGACCGCGAAGGCGATCAGCGAGGTGCTGTTCGCGTCGAGCGATCTCACGCGCCTCGACATGAGCGAGTACGCCGAGCCGCACTCCATCGCGCGCCTGCTCGGGGCGCCGCCCGGCTACCTCGGGCACGACGAGGGCGGGCAGCTGACGGAGGCCGTGCGGCGGCGCCCGTATCAGCTGGTGCTCCTCGACGAGATCGAGAAGGCGCACCCCGAGGTGCTCCTCGCGCTCCTGCCGCTCCTCGACGAGGGGCGCATGACCGACGGGCGCGGGCGCACCGTCGACTTCACGAACACCGTCGTCGTGATGACCTCCAACCTCGGCGTCGCGCAGTCGCGCGAGAAGCCGTCGCGCTCGATCGGCTTCGGCGGCGCGGAGCCGAGCGCCGCCCGCGCGCCCGACGAGGGTGAGCGCGCCCTCGCCTCCGCACGGCGCGCGCTGCCGCCTGAGCTCTGGAACCGCATCGACGAGCCGCTCTGGTTCGGGCCGCTCGGCGCGAGCGAGGTGCAGGCGATCGCCGCGCGCATGCTCGCGCAGGTCGCGAAGATCCTGACGAAGGAGCACGGCGTCACGCTCGTCGTCGAGCCGAGCGCGCTCGAGGCGCTCGCCGCGGCGGGCGGCTTCGACCCGGAGCTCGGCGCGCGCCCGATGCGGCGCACCGTCGGGCGCCTCGTCGAGTCTCCGCTCGCGGAGCTGGTGCTGTCCGGCAAGGCGCTGCGCGGCGACACGCTCGTGCTCAGCGGGCGCGGCACGGAGCTACGCCTCATCGAGCGCGGCGCGGCGCGCGCGGACGCCGCGGAGTAGCTCGGCGAACGGGCGCGGGCGGCGCGGGCGCGCTAATGGGGCCCGCAGATGACGCCCGCGTTCCTCCCGACCTGGTACGCGATCGACTTCGGCACGAGCAATTCGCTGCTCGCCGCCGCGAACGCCGCGGGCATTCACGCGCCCGTGCCGCTCGACGCGCTCGCGCCGGATCCGACGATCCTGCGGAGCGTGCT
>CAIUAC010000803.1 GCA_903896985.1 uncultured Sandaracinus sp. | reverse complement strand
CCGAGCGCCCAGGCGAAGACGCCGGTCTCCCGACGCGCGCCGTAGGAGCGGGTGAGGGCCGCCCCTGCCGCCACGAGGGTCGCCGCCGTCGAGAGGGCGGCGAGCGCAGGGTGCGCGCCGAGGAGACCGAGCGTCGCGCCCGCCGCCGCAGCGCCGAGCCCGACCCACGGCGCGGGCACCACGGTCAGCGCGGGACGCGCGAAGAGTCGCCCGGTCGCCGTCGCCGATGCCTCCTCGAGGTGCACCCGCCCGGGCACGTGCGCCTCTTCGATGCGCAGCGGCACCGTGAGGCCCGCGAGCGGGGAGCGCTTCCCAGGTGGGCTCGCAGCCTCCCCGACGCCGCGCTCGAGCGCTGGCTCGCTGGGGGCGGCGCCCGCAGATCGCGCGCGCTCGTGGCTGCGCTCCCCCTGACGAAAGCGGCCGCTGCACGCGGCGTCGCAGAGGAAACGATAGCCGTCCTCGAGCGCGAGCACGGCGCCGGCCCTCAGCGGCTCGAGCGGCGCGCCGCACGCCGGGCAGGGGCGGAGCGGGAGCATGGGACGCGCGGCGACCACGGCAGGGCCGTTTACATCAATCCATCCGTGGAGTCACGCCGCGCGCTCAGGGCGTGATGACGACCCAGGTCCCGGGGCGGTGCCGGTCCGCGAAGACGCCGTGCCACGCGGCGGGCAGCGTCGGCGTCGTCCACGAGAAAAGCCAGCGCGCGTCCGCTGGCGCGAGGTTCACGCAGCCGTGGCTGCGCACCTGCCCGAAGGCGTTGTGCCAGAAGGCCCCGTGCAGGGCGAAGTTCCCCTCGAAGTACATCGTCCACGGCACGTCCTCGATCGAGTACGCGCCGTCCGGCATCGAGGCGTCGTCCATCGTCGTCGAGACGTGCTTCGACTGAATCTGAAAGACGCCCGTGGGTGAGTCGTGGCCTTCCTTGCCCGTCGAGACCAGCGTCGCGAACACCGGCGTCTCGCCCTCGTACGCGACCAGCACCTGCGTCGCGAGCGACACATGAATCCAGCGATCGGTCGCGGGGATCTGCGGCGGCCGCGGGTACGCCGACACGAGGCGGATGCTCGGCTCGCGCACGAGCACGCCCTCGTCGCTCACGATGTAGCGCTTGTCGCGGCGCCAGAGGTCGTCCTGCGCGACCACCAGCGGCGTGTGCCGCTCGATCGTCCCGTCGTCGACGAGCGCGCCCGACGCAGGGTCGACGTGCAGGCGTCGCACGCCGCTGCGGAACACGAACGCCATCGGCAGCTGCCAGTCGCCGCCGAGCACGACGCCGCGCATCGACGGCGGCGTCGCCATGACGAGCTCGCTGCTGTCGACGTAGCCGCCGCGCACGGTGCGATAGAACGTCCCGGTCGGGCCGTTCTCGCTGCGATCGAGGCTGACGTAGAAGCCCTTGAGCATGCGCGCGCGCAGGTAGTCGGGGAGCGCGTCGGCGGCGCTCGCGCTCGCGTTGCCGACGACCTCCGTCTGCCCCGGCGGCGGGGGCGCGACGACCGAGTCTGCCTGCACGGGCGCGTCGCTGTCGGCGCTCGCCGCAGCCGCGACGCCCGCGTCCGGCGCCGTCGCCGCGAGGGCCGCGAGGCGATCGTCCTCGGCGCGCAGCTGCGTCATCACGTGCGCGGCGCCCGCGCGCTGCTCCGCGGTCGGCAGCGTCCAGTACTGCGCGATGTCGTCGCGCATCGTCTTCGCGTAGGCGTACGGCAGCGTGTCCGAGAGCGCCGGCGGCACCGGCGACGGCTCGAAGGTCTGCGGCTCGTCGCCGATCTGAAAGCCGTTCCCTTGGCAGACGAAGCCGTCCCCCGGCACCTCGTGCCAGCCGCCCGGACAGCCTCGCCCGGCGACCGGACGCTTGGCCCGGAACGTCGCGCCGCGCCTCATGTAGCCGACGACGCGCGCCCGGTTCGAGGGCTGCTCGAACACCTGCGCGATGAAGTGATAGACGACGCCGTGCCGCGGATAGGTCCGCTCGAACGCCTCGCGCTCTGCCGCGTCCCGCTCTCGCGCCTCTGCCTCGAAGTCGCGCGGCGGAGGGGGAGGCGGCGCGACCGGCGCCGCGACGGGCGGCGCAACGGTCACGCGCGAGTGGGCCGTCGGCGGGGTCGGCGCGGCGCGGGTCGGCACGGACGCCTCCGCGCCCTCGTCGCCAGCGGTGTTGCTGCCGCAACTCCACGCGGCAGGCGCGAGCACGAGCGCGGTGGCGAGAGCGAGGTGAGGAGCGACGCGTGCGAGTGACATGGGCCTGCTCGCGCTTCGCACGAAAGGCGCGCGGCGGTCCAGAATCTGGCGCTCTCTCTCGCCGTCTGATAGCAGCGCCTCAGACGCTGCATCATGGAATCCTCACGCACGCTCGCCTTCCTGTTCGCTGCGCTGCTCGCCACGCTCACCGCCTCGCCCGCGCGCGCCGACGCCCCCTCGGTCGTCGCCCTACGCGAGCGCCTGACCGCCCTCGAGGCGCATCGACCCGAGGCCGTGCCACCCGGCACGCTCGTCAGCATCGGGTACATGGTCGACACCTCCGACCGCATCTCGGAGCGCTTCCCGACGCAGTCCGAGAGCTGGCGTCGCCGCGCCGCGGGCTTCCTCGACTCCGCCGAAGCGGGCCACGACCCGTACCCCGAGCAGCGCGGCAAGATCGTCAGTCGAGGCTACGTCTCGCCGATCAGCCGACGCACCCAGGGCTACACGGTCTTCATCCCCACGGACTACGACCCAGCGCGCGCGTATCCGATGATGATCGTGCTCCACGGCGGCTCGTCGAACGGCAACCTCTTCCTCGGGGTCGTGCTCGGCAACAACATGAGCTGGCTCGACTACGACGTGCACCTCTGGGACGACTTTCAGCCCCAGTGGTTCCCCGACTGGATCGTCGTCGCGCCGGACGGCTACGGCCAGGTCCTCTGGCGCTGGATGGGCGAGCAGGACGTGCTCGATGTGCTCTCCGACGTCGAGCAGAACTACCACGTCGACCCCGACCGAGTGCACCTCAACGGCGTCTCGAACGGCGGCGTCGGCACGCACAACATCGGGTTGCGGCAGGCGTGGCGCTTCGCCTCCGTCATCGCGATGGCGGGCGCCCCGAGCTGGATTCAGTACACCGGCGGACGACAGACCAGCATCGACCGCACGGTGCTCTCGGCGCAGAGCGGGATGCAGCTGCTCGAGAACGCTTGGAACACCAAATATAGCTACCACCACGGCCTGCACGACCCTGGGCCGATGCGCCCCGCGTTCGTCGCCGAGCTCGACGAGGAGGTCGCGCGGCTCGGCGTTCCGGCGCGCGGCAACTGGTACGACGCCGGGCACGATCTGCTCTACATCGTGCACAGGCATGGGCGCTTCTACGAGGGGCTCGTCGACGTGCGCCGGGACACTCACCCCGCCGAGATCACGCTCCTGAGCGGCGACTATCGCGCCGCGCGTCAGCACTGGCTGACGGTCACGCGCATCGACGACTATCCCGTCATCGCCCGCCTGCACGCGAAGGTCGAGGGCGACGCGATCACCGTCGAGACGCGCGGGGCGAGCGCGTTCTCGATCGATCTCCGCGAGGCGCCGCTCGCCGCCGGGGAGAACGCGCGCCTCGTCGTCGATGGGCACGAGGCGTATCGCGGGCCGCGCGCGGCGCTCGGGCACGTCGTGCATCTCGTGCAAGCCGAGGGCGCTTGGCGCACGGGCTTCCCGCCCGCCGCAGAGGGGCTCGAGAAGCGCGCGGCGCTCTCGGGGCCGATCGGCGATGCGTTCTACGGGCGCATGGTCCACGTCTACGGCACGCAGAACGCAGAGCACACGGACCTGCTTCGGCGCGCCGCCGAGCGCGGCTCGCACGGCTGGCCGCTCTGGCTGTGGAGCGTCAACCAAGAGGTCGTGCGCGACGTCGACGTCAGCGACGCGATGATGCAGAGCGCGACGTTCGTTCTCTATGGCGGCCCGGGCGACAACGCCGTGCTCGAGCGCTTGCGCGACCGCCTGCCGCTCCGCGTCGAGCCCGGCGCGGTCACGCTCGGTACACGGCGCTTCGAGGGCAACGACGTCGGCACGCGCTTCATCTATCCGAACCCCGTCGCCCCGACTCAGTACGTGATCGTGCAAGCGGGCGCGACGGCGACGGCGGCCGCTGCCGGCAACAACCTGCCTGACTTCTTGCCCGACTACGTCGTGTACGACGGCGCCGCGACGGCCGAGCGACAGCGCCTCGTCATGCCGCGGCAGGGCACGCGCGCGATCGGCTTCTTCGACGACCACTGGCTGGTCCGCGCCGACGCGCTGACCGCGGCACCGCCTGTCGCGACCGGTGTCGTCCCCGGCCCGATGAGCACGCCTGTCCCGGGCCCGATCCCGATGCCGACCGCTGCGCCGACGCGCGCGCCTGCGCCCCCGTCGGCGCCGATCAACGAGGGCGGCGATGATGGGCCGATGCACCGTCGGCACCCGCACGATGGAGGCACCCCGCTCCACGGCTCGCTGCACCTGCAGTACCCCCTCGACCTCCGAGGAAATCCGGTCACTCCGCTCTTGCCTGCGCCTCCTGCGCCGCCGGTTCCTCCCCGCGCGACCGACTTTCTGACGGGCGACACAGACCCGGTCGGGCGCCTCGCGCGCGTCGTCGCGCGGCGCGTGTCGTCGTTCCCGAACTTTCGGGCGGACATCCCAGGCTCGACCTGGGCCGTCGACCCCGCGACGCAATGGAAGTTCCGCGCGAGGCAGGACTGCTTCGCCGCGCTCCGCACTGCCGGCGTGCCGTTCTTGCCGCTCCCAGGGGCCGCGAGCGCGCTGCTGACGACGCCCGTGCCGGCGCCCGTCGTGATTCTGCCGCAGCCCGTTCACGGGGTGACCTTCATCGCGGACCACACGGCCCGCCCCGACGATGACGACCGCCTGATCATCAGCTGCGAGCTTGCCGCGCGGCTGCCCGACATCGCCGCTGTGCTCGCCCGACACGGCGTCACGAGCGCCGAGGTGCTCTCGTCGTACCGCGATCATCCGCGCCCGAGCTTCCACACCTTCGGTCTCGCGCTCGACCTCGCGTCCTTCACGACGGCCGCCGGGCGGCTCACCGTCGCGACGGACTTCGAGATCAGCCCCGCGCAGGAGACCTGCGCCTCGACGCCCCCGACGGGCGCGAACGCGCGCGCGCTCCACGAGATCGCGTGCGACCTCGCCGCGACGCACCGCGTCTCGACCGTGCTCACGCCGAACTACAACGCAGGGCATCGCGACCACTTCCACCTCGACGTGCGCCCCGACGACCCGCGCTTCTACGTTCGCTGAGCCGGCCCCAGCGCCCGCATTCCCGGAGGGCGCGCCACTGTTGTAAGCTCGCCCACGTATGCGTTTTGCCTCGGGGAGACGGTATGGGCGACCGGCGGACTCACACTGAGCAGGAAAAGACTGAGCGCGCGCTGCGGGAGTCCGAGGCGCGCTTCCGCTCGTTCGTGACCAACACGCGCGACGCGGTGTGGTGCTTCGAGTGCGCTGAGCCGATCGCGATCACGCTGCCGCTCGCCGAGCAGTTCGAGCGCTTGCTCGAGGCGCAGCTGATCGAGTGCAACCTGCCGTACGCACGGCTGCGTGGGGCTGCGTCCCCGAGCGACCTCGTCGGTCAGCCGCTCAGCGCGCTCAATCGCGGGTCTCTCGAGGTCCTGCGCGACCTCTTTCAGCGCATGACCGAGGCCGACTACATCCTCGAGGGCGCGCTCGTCGTACAGCGCGGCGCCGATGGGAACGAGCGCACCGCGGTCGCCCGCGTGCAGGGAGTCGTCGAGGACGGCGGACTGCTGCGCGTGTGGGGGAGCTTCGCCGACGTCACCGAGTCGCTGCGCAGCGAGCGCGAGAAGCGGGAGCTCGAGCAGCAGCTCCGACACGCGCAGAAGATGGACAGCATCGGCGCGCTCGCGGGCGGCATGGCGCACGACTTCAACAACGTGCTGATGGTGATCAGCACGACGGCTGAGCTCGCCCTGAGGGGCGCGACGCCCGCGCAGGCGGCGTTGCTCGAGGAGATGCAGGCGGCGGCGCTCCGCGGCGCGGGGCTCACGCGGAGGCTCCTCACCTTCGCGCACAAGCAGACCGCCGCGCAGCGCCGCGTCGTGCTCGACGAGCTGCTCGACGAGCTGCTGCCGATGGTGCGCCGCCTGATCCCGAGCTCGATCGTCGTCGCCTTCACCGCGCGCGCGGGTGCCTCGGTGTTGGCGGACCCGGGGCAGGTCGAGCAGGTCGTGATGAACCTCGTGCTCAACGCCCGCGACGCGATCGGCCTCACCGCCGGGCGCATCGAGGTCGCGACGGAGCTCGCGCCGCTCGACGAGAAGACGCTGCGCGCGGCCCCATGGCTGCAGGCGCGCGAGTTCCTCAAGCTCTCGGTGACCGACTCCGGCACGGGCATCGCGCCGGAGCTCGTGGACCGCATCTTCGAGCCTTTCTTCACGACGAAGGTCGTCGGCCAGGGCACGGGGCTCGGCCTCTCGATCGTCTACGGGATCGTGCGGCAGCACGGCGGCTTGGTGCGCGTCTCGAGCCCGCCCGGGCGCGGCGCGTGCTTCGAGGTCTATCTCCCGTGCGCGGCTGGGCACACGGTCCGGCCCCCGGCTCCGGACGGCGCTCGCGCGGCGCTCGGGGACGAGCACATCCTCTTCGCGGAGGACGACCCCGCGGTGCGGCTCGCGGTGACGCGCGTCCTCGAGAGCGCTGGCTATCGAGTCCACGCGGCCGCCGATGGCCAGGAGGCGGTCCGGCTCTTCCTCGCGGCGCCCTCGACGTTCGACCTGGCGCTCCTCGACGTCGTGATGCCGAAGCTCACCGGCGGGCAGGTGTTCGCGCAGCTGCGCGCGCGGCGTCCCGATTTTCGCGTGATCTTCTCGAGCGGCTACAGCGCCGGCGCGCTCGACGCGGCGACCCTCGCCGAGCCGCTCGTGCGGCACCTCGTCAAGCCGTACGACTCCGGGGCGCTGCTCGCCGCGGTGCGTGAACTGCTCGATATTCCGTCCTGACCTCAGCCGTATTCAGCTCCGTCCGCGCGCGCTCAGCCGTAGAGCGGAGCCGCCGCCGCGAGCTCCGGGAAGAACGCCTTCACCTCGTCCGCGCGGCGCGTGACGTCGCGCCGCCCGAGGTCCATCAGCGTGCGCGCGAAGCCGCCGTCGAAGAGCAGGAACGAGCCGAGATCCGTCTCGACGGATTGGCCGATGCTGCGCGCCCCACGCAGCGCCGAGCCGAGCATTCGCGCCGGTCCCCGCCAGCGGGGATGCTCCTCGCGCAGGTACTCACCCGCGAGCACGCCGATGTCCTCGGACGGCCGAAAGACGAGCGTCTGCACGTGCCGATAGCGTAGCCCGCGCTCTTGCTCGATCACGCGCGAGACCTCCGCGAACTCGTCGGGCGGCAGCGTCTGCTCGAGCACCTCGATCAGCCGATTCAGGCGCGAGAGCACCTGTAGGTCGTAGTCCACTGGATCGAGCAAGAGGGCATTGAGCACCTTGCCGAGCAGGAAGAGCGGATTCGGATACTGCGCGAGCGCCATGCGCGGACGGCTCGCGGGCGGATCCGGGTGCAACAGCGAGACGACGACGAGGCGCGTCGAGCCCGCGCGAATCGCAGGGGAAATGGGCGTGTTGAAGCGCAATCCGCCGTCGCAGTAGTACGCGTCGCCGATGCGGCGCGCCGGATACATCATCGGGATCGCCGCAGACGCGAGCACGTGCTCGGCGGTGATCGGCCCCTCGCGCTGCACGCGGCGCTTGTCCTTCGACGTGACGACCGTCGTGCCCTCGGCGAGCTGCGCGAACATGGTCGTGCGGCCGCCAGCGACGTCGAGCGCCGAGACCATCAGCGCGCGCACGATGCCCTCACGGACGTTCGTCGAGAGGCGCTGCCAGGGGATCGTCGTCTCGACGATGCGCTCGAGCGGGCGCGGATCGAGGAGCGCGCGGCCGTAGTGATCGCCGAGCTTCCCGGACTCTCGGCGCGTCCACGAGAGAAACGGCAGCGAGCGCGGCCAGCCGAGCAACGCGCCCGAGTCGACGCGCAGATCGCGCGAGAGCTCGAGCGACTCCCACGTCTTGATCAGCCCCTCGATGCCGAGGTCCGCGCGGTCTGCGTGCGCCGCGAGATACGTCGCGTTGATCGCGCCGACGGACGTGCCCGCGAAGACGTCGAAGGGCGCCGCGCCGCGCTCACCGAGGTGAAGCACCTCCGCGATTCCGGCCATCACGCCGACCTCGTAGGCGCCGCGCGCGCCGCCCCCCGAGAGCACGAGCGCGGCCTTGTCCGGCCGTGGTCCGAGCGAGCGCGGCGTGTGTCGATCCTCGCTCGGCCAGTCGCCCTGCGGGCTCACTGCGCGGACGCCGCTTCGTGCGCGCCCACCCAGGTTGCGAACTCCTGCGCTGCCTGCCCGAAGGAGCCGCGCTCGGTGCTGCAGATCGTCTCGGCGCCGTGCATGACCCGGACGGTCGCGTCGAGCCGCACCTCGCCGTCGAAGTGCGGGCGCGTCCGCTGCTCCTCGACGCAGGCGCGCGCGCTCGCGATGGCCTCGTCGACCGAGCGATTGCACGCGGCGACGAGGGCATTCGCGGAGAGCGGCCCGCCGGTGAGCGCGCGCAGCGTCTCGTCGAACGTCGCCGCGTTGCCCGGCGCCCAATACGCCTTGGCGAGGTCGGGCCCGATGCGGGGGTTATCCGTCAAATGCCCATCACGCTCGAGGAAGAACGCGCGCGTCTGATAGACGGCCATCTCCGCGAGCACATAGCCGTGATAGTAGGCGCTCGACTCGCCCGAGAGCAGATGCGGCACGGCGAGCACCGGGCGCACCGCCGACTCCAGCCCTTGCAGCTCACGCTCGACGGCGCGCACGGTCGAGAGCACGCGCTCGGGCGTCAGCTCGGCGTCGGGGATCTCGTAGATGGCGCGCTCGGCGAAGGGCACGGTCATCAGCGCGCGCACATCCCAGCCGCGCAGGGGCTGCGACTCGCGGATCGCCGCTTCGATCAGCGACAGCGGCATCGGTCGGCCGTCCGCGTCGAGCGCGTAGCGAACGCGCCAGTCGGCGTCGCCGAGGAGCGAGTCCATGAACATCGACTGCGTCTCGGCGTAGGCGACGCTCGTCGGCGCGAACTCCTGCGAGAAGCACGGCGCGTCCGAGAGGATGTTCGAGAAGTGCGCCGCGTGCCCGCCCTCGTGAAACAGCGTCTCGGTCGCGCGCAGCCCCGAGCCGACCGCGCCGGGGACCGCGTTCGCGGTGAAATTGATGCGCGCCGGTCGCCACTGACCGTCCTCGAAGAACGCGGGCCCCGGGCCGTGCATGAAGCCGTTCTCGTACTTGCCCGCGCGGTCCACGAGGTCGAGCGTCAGGGTCGCGCCGCGATAGGTGACGCCCAGCGCCGCGAACGAGCGCCCCCAGCGCGAGAGGGCGGTGCCGAACGGGAAGTACGGGTCGAGCTCGCGCGTGATGGCGCCCGCGCGCAGGAACGCGAAATTCCAGGGCTCGAGGGCGTTCGTCGTCTCGCCCTGCTTGCTCTCCGCGAGCGCTCCGACCGCGGCGCGCGTGCCCTCCGCGGTGCGCGCCGCGAGGTCATCGAGCATCCCGAAGAGGTCGCGCTTCGGCAGGCGCTCGACCACCGAGGTGCGCCAGTCGTAGTAGTCCGCGTACCCGAGCATTCGCCCGAGGGCGTTGCGCTGTCTGACGATGTCGAGAAAGCCGTGCTCGAGCACGAACGTCTCGATGGAGCGCAGCCCCTCGAACGCCGCGCGTCGCCGCGCCTCGTCCGGGTCCGTCCGCATCATCAGGGCGAGCTTGTTGCTCCCTGCGAGGACGTGCGCGCCCGTCGCCGGATCGACGTAGCCGAGCGCCATCGCGCCGCGCGCCCGCGCGAGCGCAGCCTCCGCTTCGACGATGCGCTCGGAGAGCGCCCGCGCCGCCGGCTCTTCGATGGAGTGCGCGGCGAAGAGCGCGATCCAGCCCCGCAGAGTGCGCCGCTCAGCGTCGCTCGCGTCGGTCGCAGGCTCGAGCGCGCGCAGGCGCGACAGCGTGCCGGGATCCTGCAGAAAGCGGTTGAGCGCGATCTCCGCCTCCGCGGCGGCGTGGCTCGTTCCGTCGACGTCGGCGCTGAGGCCCATCTTCGAAGTCCAGAAGAGGTCCTCCTTCGCCTCGTGCAGCGCGAGGTAGCGGTCGCGGAGGTCTCGGAGCGTTCCGGCGAGCGAGTTCATGGCGGTGAAGCTACGCCGTAAGCCGCAGAATTGCTCGCATTACGTCGAGGCTGGCTGATACTCTGCGGCTGTCGTCGCCGTGCGCGCAGGGGGCCTGTCGCCGAGGTGGAACTCCGTGATGCACCGCTTATCCTTTCTCGCCCGTGCTTCCAGAATCGCGCTCGCGGCCAGCCTCCTCGGCGCGTGCAGCGTCTACGACCCGAGCCTCGTCGCCACGGACGCTGCCGTTCCGGACATGCGCCACCCGGTCGATCTCGGGCGCGACGACCTCGAGAAGCCGCCTCCGCGCCCGACGGGCACGGACACCGGCGACATGGACCTCGTCTTCGCGCTGAAGGACATTCACCTCGATCAGGGCTCGACTGGCTGGGGCACCATCGGCTTCGACCTCGACGACCGATTGACGACCGCCGACAACCTCGACGTCGAGTGCCTGCCCCCCGACGAGTCCGCGGGCGTCGAGCTCGACGGGCAGCGCGGCATCGACAACGTCTTCGGTGACCTGCTCTATCCGCTGATCGACGCGGTGCTGCCGACCCTCGAGACGGATTTTCGCGCGTCGCAGACGGCGGGTCGCGGCACCTTGCTCACGAAGATCAGCGGCTGGAACGGCCTCGATGACGACCCGCACATCGACGTCGTCGTCGCGCAGTCGGTGCTCGGCACGACCGCCGCCGCGGCATGACTGCGCAAATCTCGGATACCTTCTTGTTCTGGGGTGGAAAGTATTCCCTCATCGGCATGACTGCAGGTAGACTCGCTACTCCAGAGCAATTCGGTATGGTG
>CAIUAC010000802.1 GCA_903896985.1 uncultured Sandaracinus sp. | reverse complement strand
TGCGCGGCTCGCCGAGGCGCTCGCGGAGCGCGCCACGCGCGAGGGGCGCGTGCTCGAGGTGTTCGTGCAGGTGAACGTAGCGGCTGAGCCCCAGAAGGGCGGCTGCGCGCCCGGGGCGCTCGGCTCGATCGTCGACGCAGTCCGCGCGCTCGGCGCGCTCCGCCTGCGCGGGCTGATGACCGTGCCGCCCGTCGAGGGCGACCCGCGTCCGTGGTTCGCGCAGCTCCGCGCGCTCGCTCGCCCGCACGGGCTGACGTCGCTGTCGATGGGTATGAGCGCGGACCTCGAGGCGGCCATCGCCGAGGGCGCGACTCAGGTGCGCGTCGGCACCGCGATCTTCGGCGGGCGCACGTACACCCGCTGACGAGTCGCGCGTCGGCCGGAGATGCTTGGGTGTTAGGCTCGCCCGATGCGTCTACGCCTGCTCTTCCCCTGGGCACTCTGCTTCACCCTGACGTTCGCTGGCTGCGACTGCGGAGGCACCACCACTCCGACCTCGTCGTGCAGCAGCGTCGCTGACTGCCCGAGCGGCGACAGCTGCGTCGACAATCACTGCGTCCCCACGCCGGACGCCGGCAACGTGGACGCTGGCCCGGTCGACGCGGGAGACACGGACGCCGGCCCGACGGACGCGGGCCCGATGTGCGCCCACGACGTCGACTGCGTGAGCACGGAGGCGTGCGTCAGCGGCGCGTGTTGCGCGCGCGCTCAGGCGTGCGGCGCGGCGTGTTGCGGGGCGGGCTCGGTCTGCTTCGCGGGCGCGTGCGTCGTGCCTGGCAGCGTCTGTCGCACGACGGCCGACTGCACCACGGGCGAGTACTGCGAGCCCGCGCTCGGGGAGCCGACGGACGGCGGCACGCCGACGGATGGCGGCACGGTGGGACCCGACGGCGGCGTGTGCTTCGGCAGCGCGCCTCGCGTCGGGCGCTGCGTCGCCTTGCCCCCGCGCTGCGCCGACGACGCGGGCGCTCCGATGCCGGGCGCGCCCGCGTGCATCTCCGACTGCGAATATCACCCGCCCGTCGGCGAGCTCGACGCGGTCCAGCAGTGGACCTGGGGCCCCGTCGCCGACACCTATCCGAACCGCACCGACGTCTGGGCGACGCCCACCGTCGGGCGCGTGCACGACACCAACTGCGACGGGCACGTCGACGAGCTCGACCCGCCGAACATCGTCTTCGTCAGCAACAACGTCGCGGGCAACTGCTGCCAGTGCAACGGCGCGACGCCGATCAACTGCCAGACGGGCGTGCTGCGCGTGCTCGACGGCGCCACCGGGCGCGAGGTCTGGTCGCTGAACCACGTCCCGGGCTCGATCGGCTTCGCGGGCACGAGCCTCGCGCTCGGCGACGTCAACGGCGACCACGTGATGGAGATCATCGCCGCGACGGGCGAGGGCGACGTCGTCATCCTCGACGGCGACGGCGCGCTGCTGATGACGAGCGACCGGCCCATCGCGGGCGTCAACACGACCAGCTTCGGCTGGGGCGGCGGCCTCGCGATCGCGGACATGGAGGGCGACGGCGCGCCGGAGATCGCGTTCGGTCGCACAGTCTTCACGACGAGCGGCGGCACGCTCACGCGGCGCTTCGTCGGCACGGGCGGGATGGGCGGCGGCGGCATCAACCAGGCGCTCTCGACGTTCGCGGACGTCGACGGGCTGCCCGGGCTCGAGCTCGTCGCGGGCAACACCGTGTACCGCGCCGACGGCACCGTGCTCTGGACGCGCGCGGGGCTCGCGGATGGCTTCCCCGCCGTCGGGGACCTCGACCGCGACGGGCACCCCGAGGTCGTGCTGATCACCGGCGGTGACGCCTACGCGCTCGACGGGCTCACCGGCGCGACGGTGCTCGGCCCCTTCACGATCGGCGGCACTGGCGCGGGCGGACCGCCGACCATCGCCGACTTCGACGGCGCGCCCGACCACCTGCCCGAGATCGGCGTCGCGCAGGCGAACTTCTACTCGGTGATCAAGCCCGACTTCACGGCGACCTCGTTCTCGCTGCTCTGGCACACGCCGAACCACGACATGAGCTCGTCGGTCACCGGCTCGACCGTGTTCGACTTCGAGGGCGACGGCATCAGCGAGGTCATCTACAACGACGAGTGCTTCCTCTGGGTCTTCAGCGGACCGACGGGCGCCGTGCGCTTCGCGGGGCTCACCTCGTCGTTCACGGGCACCGAGGCGTCGCTCGTCGCGGACATCGACGGCGACGGGCACGCCGAGATGCTGATGATCTCGAACGGCGTCGACCCCGCGACCTGGACCTGCGAGACGGGCTGGCCGACGATGCCCGACGGCGTGCGCCCCGCGTGGCATCGCCCGCCGTACACGACCGCGGCGAACCCGGGCTGGCGCGGCATCACCGCGTGGAAGGACCGCGCAGACTCCTGGGTCGGCACGCGCCCGCTCTGGAACGAGCACACCTATCACGTGACGAACGTCTGCGATGACCACGACGACGCGTGCTCGCCGCCGATGCCGCACGGCTCGATCCCGGCGTTCGAGACGCCGAACTGGTCCGTGCCGTGGCTCAACAACTTCCGGCAGAACGTGCAGCAGTCGGGGCTCTTCAACGCGCCCGACGCGACCATCACGCTGGAGGTCGAGTGCGTCTCGCCGCCCGTCCTGCACGGCTTCGTGCGCAACGTCGGCGCGGCGCTCCTGCCCGCGGGCGTCACCGTCGGCTTCTACGCGGAGCGCACGCCGGAGGTCACGCTCGGCACCGGCACGACGACGACGCCGCTCTTCCCCGGGCAGGTCGAGGAGGTCACGCTCCCCGTGCCCGCGGGCTACGACCCGCTGACGGAGAGCTTCCGCGCGGCGATCGTCATCGACCCCGCCGCGCCGACCTTCCGCGAGTGTCGCGACGACAACAACTCGTCGGCGCCCGCGATGGCGATGTGCATCGGCTAGGCGCCGCGCTCTGCGGCGCTACTTCTTGAGCTTCTCGACCGTCAGCTCGCCGAGCTCTTGAGCGCGGCGGGTGGCGGCCTCGACGGCGTTCATCAGCGTCGTGCGCAGCCCGCCCGCCTCGAGCGTGTGCAGGCCCGCGATCGCTGTCCCGCCGGGCGACGTGACCATGTCCTTGAGGCGCCCCGGGTGCTCGCCGGTGTCGATCAAGAGCTTGGCCGAGCCGAGCACCGTCTGCGCGGCGAGCAGGAGCGCGGAGTCGCGGTGCAGCCCGACCTTCACGCCGGCGTCCGAGAGCGCCTCGATGATCAGGAAGATGTACGCGGGGCCCGAGCCGCTCAGCCCCGTCGCGGCGTCCACCAGCGACTCGTCGAGCTGCACGACGACGCCGACGCTCGAGAAGATCGCGCGCGCGACGGCGAGGTCGTCCGTCGTCGCGTGCGTGCCCGCGGCGATGGCCGTCGCGCCGGCTTCGACGATGGCGGGCGTGTTCGGCATCGTGCGCACGACGCGCGTGCCGGCCGGCAGGCGCCCCTCGATCGCGCTGACGGGCACGCCCGCCGCGATGGAGATGACGAGCGTCTCCGGGCGCACGGCGCGCTCGATCTGCGTGAGCAGGCGGTCGAAGATCTGCGGCTTGGTCGCGAGCACGACGACGTCGGCCCAGGTCGCGGCGGAGGCGTTGTCGGTGTTCGTCGCGACGCCGTGCTCGCGCCGGAGCTGCGCGAGGCGGTCCTCGCGCACGTCGGTGACGAGGAGGTCTTCGGGCCGACACGCGTGCGCGCCGAGCAGGCCCTTGATGAGGGCGCCTGCCATGTTGCCGCCGCCGAGGAACGCGATCTTCTTGTCGAGGGTCATGGGGGCGCGAAGCTAGCACTCTGGCGGAGCCGTCGCCGCGTACTATGTAGCCAGGCGTGCCCACGATGAGCGACGAAGCATGAGCAGCGGACTGATGCAGGGGACGTCGTCGACCGCGCAGGGGCGCGGCTTCCGGCGCATCGTCATCTTGCTGATCTGGCTCGTCACGGTGCCGACGGCGCTCTTGCTCGTCGTCGGCAGCCTGATGCTGATCTTCAGCGAGACGAACCTCAACATCGTCTTCGGCATCTTCGTGCTCGCGCTCGTCGGCTTCACCGTCACCGGCATCGTGCTCTCGCTCGTCTACCTGCGGCGCGAGGCGAACCTCTCGAAGCTGCAGATGGACTTCGTCTCGAAGGTCAGCCACGAGCTGAAGACGCCGCTCACGTCGATCCGGATGTTCGTCGACATGCTGCAGATGAAGCGCGTCTCGAGCCCGGCCGAGCTCGAGCAGTGCATCGCCGTCCTGCAGAAGGAGACGACGCGCCTCAACGAGCGCATCGACCGGCTGCTCGACTGGGGGCGCATGGAGGCGGGGCGGCACGTCTACGATCCGCACGTCGAGAGCGTCGACGACATCATCAAGGAGGCGGCGGCGGTGTTCGACGCGAGCACCGTCGGGCGCGGCGTCGCGCTCGAGCTGCGCGTCGCGACGGGGCTGCCGAAGGTCTACGTGGACCGCTCGGCGATGGAGGATGCGCTCGTGAACCTGCTGACGAACGCCTACAAATACTCGGGCGACGACAAGCAGATCTCGGTGGGCGCGCGCGCCGACGAGAAGTTCGTCTATCTGTGGGTGAAGGACAACGGCGTCGGGATCCCGCGAGGAGAGCAGCGCCGCGTGTTCGAGAAATTCTATCGCGTGGACGAGCGCCTCTCGCGCGCCATCGAGGGCTCGGGGCTCGGGCTCGCCATCGTGCGGCACATCGTCCAAGGGCACCGCGGGCGCATCGACATCGACAGCGAGCCTGGGCAGGGCAGCACGTTCACCATCGCGCTGCCGCACGCGCCGGCGAAGGCGCTCGCGCTCGCGGCGATCGAGCAGGCGAGCCCGGAGGCGGTCAAGTGAGCGCGCCGCAAGAGACGCCCCCGAAGCGCCGCATCCTCGTCGTCGAGGACGACCCGTCGATCTCGCTCGGGCTGCGCATGAACCTCGAGTCCGAGGGCTACGAGGTCGCGCTCGCGGAGGACGGCGAGGTCGGGCTCACGCGCGGGATGGAGCGCTGGGACCTGCTGATCCTCGACGTGATGCTCCCGCACGTGAACGGCTTCGAGGTGTTGAAGGCCCTCCGAGCGCGCGGCGTTCGCACGCCGGTGATCATGCTGAGCGCGCGCAACGCGGAGATGGACAAGGTGCTCGGGCTCGAGCTCGGCGCCGAGGACTACGTGACCAAGCCGTTCAGCCTCGCGGAGCTGCTCGCGCGCGTGCGCGTCGCCTTGCGGCGCACCGTGCCCGAGCGCGGACCGGCGCGGGAGCCGTCGCGCGCCTGGCGCTTCGGGACCGTCGTCGTCGATCCGGAGACGCGCGAGGTGCGCCGCGGCGGGGAGCTCGTCGACGTCACCGCGAAGGAGTTCGACATCCTCGCGACGCTGCTCGGCGCGGGCGGGCGCGTGCTCTCGAGGCAGCAGATCTTCGAGGCGGTGTGGGGCGTGAACCATCACGGCACGACCCGCACCATCGACAACTTCCTCGCGCAGCTGCGCGGCAAGCTCGAGGACGACGCGACCGCGCCGAAGCACCTCGTGACCGTGCGTGGCGTCGGCTATCGGATCGTGGTCTAAGCGCGCGTGGCGGAAGCAGCGCGCGCAGCAGACGTCGTGATCATCGGGGGCGGGCTCGCCGGGCTCGCCGTCGCGCATCACCTCGCACGGGCGGGCGCCGGGCGGGTCGTGCTGCTCGAGCGGGAGCCGCTGCTCGCCTCGCACGCGACGGCGCGCAACGCGGCGATCTTCTTGCCCGTCGAGCGGGATGAGGCGTCGATGCGCCTCGCCGCGCGGCAGGCGCTGCTGCTCGACGGGCTCTTCGGCGGACGCGCGTGGCTCGAGCCGCGCGGCGCGCTCCTAGTCGCGGACCGCGCGGAGTCTCTGCTCCCCGCGACGCAGGCGGCGCAGGCGGGCGGGCTCGAGTGCGCGCTGATGGGCGAGGACGCGCTGTTCGACGCCGTGCCGGTGCTGCGCGAGGGCAGGGCGCGGCACGCGCTTCAGCTGCCGGGCAGCGGCGTGCTCGACGCGCACGCGATCGTCGAGGCGCTGAGCGCGAGCGCGCGCGCGGGCGGCGTCGAGGTGCGCCTCGTGTCCGAGGTGCGGCGCGTGGTTCTGGAGCATGGTCGCGTGTCGGAGGTCGAGCTCGCGGACGGCACCTGGCTCACGACGCGGCACCTCGTCATCGCCGGCGGGGCTTGGTCGGAGGGCATCGCGGCGTCGGCGGGGCTCGGGCTGCCGCTCGCGCCGAGGCGCCGGCACCTGGTGTGGATGGAGGCGCCGCAGAGCGCGCCCGAGTTCGCGCGCGGGCCGGTGGTGTGGGCGGTGGAGGACGAGGTCTACTTTCGGCCGGAGTCGGGCGGCGTGCTGGCGAGCCCCTGCGACGAGACGCCGCACGAGGCGGGCGTGCCGGAGACGGATCCCGCCGCGCTCGATCTGCTGGCGCGCAAGCTCCGCGCGCTCGCGCCGCGGCTGCTCGAGGGGGGCGTGCGCCGCGCCTGGGGCTGCCTGCGCACGTTCGCGCCGGACCGCGTCTCGGTCGCGGGCGCGGACCCGCGCGTAGAGGGTCTGTCGTGGCTCGCGGGGCTCGGCGGGCAGGGCATGACGCTCGGCCTCGCCGCGGCAGAGGTGACGGCCGCCGCGGTGCTCGGCGCGCCGCACGCGCTCTCGGCCGCGCTCGGCCCCGCGCGCTTGCTCGACGG
>CAIUAC010000801.1 GCA_903896985.1 uncultured Sandaracinus sp. | reverse complement strand
GCGTCAGATCTGCGAGCTTCGGCGAGAGAAAATCCCGCGCGCGCGCGACCTGATCCGCGCCCGCCCCAAAGCCGCGATGCAGCAGCACCTGCGCGAGCGCAGGCGAAAGACCGAGGGCCCTTCCGAGCTCACCGGCGGCGAGCGGATCCGCCGGGCGTACGCGCGAGTGAAGCGACATCTGGTCAGGGCACCGCGGCGGCGCCAGCGCCCGGTGCGGCAGCGACGCCCGCATCCGGCGCCTCAGCGCTCGCGCCCGCGTCGGCTCCAGCGGACTCCTGCGCGGCGGCTTCGCGGTCGGCCTGCTCCATCATCTGCTCCATGGTCATGCCGGGCCCCCCCGCTCCGCTCGGCGCGCCGACGTCCGTGGTGCCCGCGCCCGCGCCCACGGTCCCGACTGGCGGCGTGACCACTGGCGCCGTCGGGATCGCCGACGACGCGTGTGCGGGCGGGATCAGCCAGTTGGCCACCCCGACGGAAGGCGCGTCGGTGAACGTGATGATCGCGAGTCCGACGAGCATCACCGCGACGAACGGCATGGCCGCGCGCGTGATGTAGCCGACCGGCTTGTTGAACAGCGTGCTCGCGATGAAGAGGTTCAGCCCGACGGGGGGCGTCAGATAGCCAATCTCGAGATTGACGATGAAGATGATCCCGAAGTGCAGCGGGTCGATGCCGGCGGCGAGCGCCATCGGGGCCAGCAGCGGCACGAAGATGAAGATGGCGCTCATGATGTCGAGCAGGCAGCCGACGACGAGCAGCAGAATGTTGACGACGATGAGGAACTGCCACGGCGCCAGGTGCATCGAGCCGACCCAGTCCGCCGCCAGCGCGGGCAAGCCCTGCATGTCGAGGAACTCCCCGAAGGTCATCGCCACGACGAGGATGACGAGGAACGAGCCGAGCATCACGCCCGTCTCCTGGAACACGCTCGGGATCTCGGAGAGCTTGATCGCGCGGTGAATGAACACCTCGACGACCACCGAGTAGACGACGCTGAAACAGGCCGCCTCGATCGCGTTGAAGAGCCCGCTGAAGATGCCGGCCGAGATGATCACGGGGAACATCAGCGCCCAGAAGCCGTCGCGCGTCTCACGCCCGAGGGTCGCGAACGAGAACGGCTGCCGAGGCGCCTTGTCGCGAATCCCCTGCACGACGCCCATCCCCATCAGGATCGCGCCAATGACGAAGCCGGGGCCGTACCCACAGGCGAACAGACGCTCGACCTGGATCGGCGCGGTCGTGTTGACGATCGCGTAGACGATCATCGGGATCGACGGCGGGATCAGGATGCCGAGGGAGCCTGCGCTCGTGACGAGGCCGTGCGCGAAGGTCGGCTTGTAGCCTTGCGCGATCAGCGACGGCGCCATCATGCCGCCGATGGCGACGACGGTCGCCGGCGACGAACCGCTGATCGCCGCGAAGATCATGCACGCGAGCACGGCGCTGACGGCGAGCCCGCCCGGTAGCCAGCCGACGAGCGCCATCGAGAACGCGACGAGGCGCTTCGAGATCTCGCCGCGCCCCATCACGGCGCCGCTCATGATGAAGAACGGGATCGCGAGCAGCGCCTGGTTGTCGGCGAGGCCGCGCACGCGCTCGATCAGCGTGAGGTCGTTGATGCTCGTCAGTCCTCCCCAGAGGAAGAAGCACAGCACCGCGACCATCCCGAGCAGCACGAAGATCGGCACGCCGAGCGCCACCATCACCAGGATGGCCGCCGCGAGCATCCCGCCCTTGCCCATGAAGCAGAGCCCCAGGGCGAGCACGGCGACGACCGCGAGCACGAGCGGCTTTCCGCGCTGCTCGGACTCCTCGGCGGCCCGCACCGCGGCGAGCATCTCCGGCGTGCGCTCGCCCGCCCCGCCAGCCCTCTCCGCCTCCTCCATGCCCTCGGCCTTGGCGGGCGCACCGTAGTCGCCCCCGCGCAGCGCGCTGATCGCCGCGGCGATGAAGCGGATCATCGTCAGGCCGAACGCGATCGGCACCGCCACGGTCTGTACCCAGTCGGGCACGCCGGTCTGCGCGAGCCTACCGCCGGTCGCGTAGAGGCCGGTGCCGGGCAGGAACACATAGCGATAACCGAGATAGGTGAAAAGTAGGCAGAACGCGGCCGTGAAGAGATAGCCGGCGGCCGTGACATAGCGCCTGAACCGCGCCGGGATGGCCTTGTCGAGGGTCTCGACCCGGATGTGCTTGCCGATCGGCACGCAGACGCTCGCGCCGAAGAAGCCCACCCAGAGGATGAGGAGCATCGAAAGCTCCTTCGCCCAGGTGTAGTCGTCCGGGAAGTAGTTGAACGCGACGTAGACGAGAAGCGGCGTCAGCACGAGCAGCATCGCCGCGAGCCGCGCCTGCCAGCCCACCGCGCGGGCGCGCAGCGCCCCCACCGTGTACGCGACGAGCGAGAGCCCGAAGAGGACGAGGTAGACGTTACGCGACGAGGTCGAGACCATCATCCACGCGAGCCCGACGACTCCAGCGGTCGTGAGCCCCGCCGCCGCGAACACCGAGCCCCGGAACGGCAGCAGGCGCGTGCCCTTGCGACGCTCGGCCTCGACGGCGCCGACGAGCACGACACCGAAGGTCAGCAGCACGGCGACCCACGGCGCGACGTTGGCGTCGAGCGCGGCCCGCTTCACGGGGTCGGTGATGCCGGCCACGCTCGCGAGCAGGCCTCCGACCTTGCTGTCTGGCGCCACGAGACGCCGATAGACGACGTCGACGAAGACCATCACCGTCGTCGCGATCAGCGCGAGCGAAAGGAGGCTGCTCTCCGCGCGGAAGACGGCCGCGTCGACGCGGCGCAGAAGAGGCTTGCGCGCGGAGGGTTCGGCGGGGCTCGTGGTCGCGTGGGTCATGTCGCGCGGCATGGTCGCCCAAGAGCGGCGCGCTGCACAGGGGGAAGCGGACGCCCGGGCCCCCAAACGAGTTCAGGCGACGTCCGAGGGGGCGTCGCCTGAAACCGTCTTGCGAGTTCGAGGGCTGCGGAGCGCTGCGCTCAGGCCTTCTTGGCGGCGCCGACGCGTGCGCCGCGCGCGGGGCGCGCAGGCTTCTCTTCCGCCTGGCGGAAGTAGTGGCGGTCGAGCCACTCGGTCACCGGGGCGGCGACGTAGATCGACGAGTACGTTCCGATCACGATGCCGATGATCATCGTCTCCGCGAAGTCGCGGATGACGGGCGTGCCCCAGATGAGGAAGCCCAGGACCGACATCGCCGTGACGACCGAGGTGAGGATCGTGCGCGAGAGCGTCTGGGACGTGCTCACGTTGATGACCTCGACCATCGTCTTGCCGCGGAGGCGCCCGAGGTTCTCACGAATGCGGTCGTAGACGACGATGGTGTCGTTGACCGAGTAGCCGACGATCGTCAGCAGCGCTGCGACCGACGTCAGCGTGAACTCCTTGCGAAGGAGGATCAGTATGCCGGCGGTGATGACGGCGTCGTGGAACATCGCGATGACCGCGCCCGGCGCGAAGCGCAGGTCGAAGCGGAACGCGATGTAGACCATGATCAGCGCCATCGCGAAGAGCAGCGACTTGATGGCGGAGTCACGGAGCTGAGCGCCGGCCTTCGGGCCGACCCACTCGACGCGAAGCGCCGACTCGGGCGCGCGCGCACCGAGCTGCGTGTGCAAACCCGCGATGACGTCGTCGGCGATACCGACGAGCGCGCACTCGTAGCGATTGGCCGCCTGCGCGCCAAAGCGCACACAGCCGTGCTCGCGCACGCGCGCGCCAGACTCGACGAGCGCCGTGCGAATCGCCTCTGGGGCAGCGATGTCCGAGAGGCGCAGCGAGATCTTGTCGCCGCCCGGGGAGAACTTCGTCTCCTGGACGCCAGCGCGACTGCCCTCGAAGCCGCGACGCAGGCGCGTGCGAATGCGCGCCTTGTCAGCGGCGCTGAGCGCGGAGACCTCGCCGATGCGAACGATGTATTCGTTCGTGCGCCCTTCGACGCTGACGACCTCACCCGCCGTGTGGCCGATGGTCGTCATCGTGCTCCGGAGCTCAGCCGCGCTCACGTTACCCGTGAACGCGAGCTGGATCTCGGTGCCGCCCTTGAAGTCGAGGCCCCAGTTGGGTCCGGGAAAGAAGTAGCAGCCGATCGCCAGCGTGAAGGTGATCAGCGAGGCGGTGACGTTGATGCGCCGCAGGCGCATGAAGTCGAAATAGGCGTTGGGCTTGAAGAACTCCATCGTCTCACCCGATCCGGAGGTTCTGAACGCGGAG
>CAIUAC010000800.1 GCA_903896985.1 uncultured Sandaracinus sp. | reverse complement strand
TCCGTACAGCAGCACCTCACCGCTCGGCAGCAGCGTCGCCGCATGGAGCGCGCGAGGCAGCGAGGGCCCCGCGCTGGGGCCCGGCGCGCAGCTCCACTGAGGAAGTCCGTCCGCGCCAGCGACGCGCTCGAGGCGCACTCGCACCTGCTCACCCATCGTGATGTCGCGCGTCGTGCCCGTCGCGAATACCGCGCCGTCCTCCTGGTACGCCGTCACGCTCAGCTCGAGCGCGCCGCCCGACGCCCTCGTGTCGAACGAGAACACCGACGAGCGCTCCAGCCGCAGCACTCGCACGCCCGCCGCGGCGTGGTCCGCCCCGGTGCGCAGGAGCGCGACCGGCTCGCAGGTCGTCGAGGTCCGCCGACAGAGCTCGAACGCGAAGCACACCACGGTCGGCGGCAGGTCCTCCTCGGGCGCCGCCTCGCACCCCGCCGACGACTCGGCCGCGAGCTCGACGGAAAGCGTGGCGAACTTGGAATTGTCGCCGCAACCCGACACCGCAAAAAACGCGGAGAGGAGCGTGAGCCACGAGAGCACGAGAATGAAGAGAGAGCGCCGGGCACGAACGTTCACGCAGAGCCTCCACCGAGGAGCACGCGCACGAGCGCCTCGGACACAGTGTAGGGATCATCCTCGCGGCGCAGGAGCCGAGCGACGGCAGCCTCTTGCTGCTCGCCGACGCGCAGCGCCGCCTCCGTCAGCAGCGTGTCGCGGAAGATCGTGGCGAGCTCCTCGCGCGCACGCTCTTCACGTTTCCGCGCACCGTCCTGCGTCGTCTCGAGGTAGGTGCGGTGCGCATCGCACGCTGCGAACAGCGCGCCGATGTTGTCGTTCTTGACCGCGATGGTCTTCACGACCGGCGGCTCCCACGGCCCACCCGCCGCGCGCTCCTCCCGCGCGTACCGGTGCGCGTGACCTGCGGAGTGACTCGAGGCGCTCGCGGCTGCGACGGCCGTCTCGCGCGTCTGCGCCACCATCTGCTCGAGGTCGCGCACGGTCGAGTCGGCGCCGTCACGGTCCGCCTTGTTGACGGCGAAGACATCCGCGACCTCCAGAATGCCCGCCTTGATCGCCTGAATATCGTCGCCCATCCCCGGCGCCATCACGACGATCGTCGTGTGCGCGAGGCGCGTGACCTCGAGCTCGTCCTGCCCGACGCCCACGGTCTCCACGAAGATGGTCTCGCAGCCATACGCGTCGAGCACACGGATCACGTCCCCGGCGGACCGCGAGAGGCCACCGAGGTGCCCGCGCGTCGCGAGCGAGCGGATGAACACCTGGGGGTCGAGGAAGTGCCGCTGCATTCGGATGCGGTCACCGAGGATCGCGCCCCCGGTGAACGGGCTGGTCGGGTCGACCGCGACGACGCCGACGCGACGCCCGCGCTTGCGCTCGTGCTCGATCAGCCGATCCGTGAGCGTGCTCTTGCCGGCGCCCGGCGTGCCCGTGACACCGACGATCCACGCGCGCCCCGTGTGCGGATAGAGCACCTTCAAAAGATCGAGGTAGCCGCTCGTGCGGTCATCGACGAGCCGCATCGCGCGCGCCGCCGCCCGCATCTCGCCCGCGAGCACGCGCGCAGCGAGGTCTTGAGGCGCTCGGTTGGCCACGGGGCGCTCGTCGGAAATCACGGCCCCACGCTAGCACGCCGCAGGCGCCAAATGGCGCCGCGCGAAGCCTCCGGGTCACTCGTCTCCACGGCGCCAAAACGAAACCGCCGCCGAGCGTTGAGGCTCGGCGGCGGTCTTTGACCAGCGACTCGCTGGGTGTCCAGGAACTACCTGAACTGGTGGGCAATGCTGGATTTGAACCAGCGACTTCCTCCGTGTGAAGAAGGCACTCTACCCCTGAGTTAATCGCCCTTGCTGCAGGAGCGCGTTTCTAGCAAGCGAGCCCTGGGCACGCAAGCTCGGAACGCGCTCCGTCGTCCGTTGTGCTCAGCTCTTGTCGCCGAGCTTCGCGCGCAGAAGGTCACCAAACGTGCCGAGCCCCTGCTTGCTCGCCTCACGGCGGTAGTCCTGCACGGCGCGCTTCTCTTCGTCGTTGATCAACGCCTTGCGCGAGAGCTTGAGGCCGCCTTCGCGATCGGTGCCGATGATCTTCGCCTCGAGTTTGGTACCGACGGGGAACTTGCGGCGGTGATCCGTGCCGCGCTCGGTCGCCATCTCGGCGTTCGGGATGTAGCCGCGGCCCTTGCGGCCGAGCACGCCCTCGAGCTGCACGAAGACGCCGTGCTGCTCGACGCGGTCGACGACGACCTTGAGGGCGGCGCCCGCCTTCGGTGCCTTGACCTTGAAGGCCTCGGCCGTGATCTCGCCCGCCTCGATCGCCTTCGCGTTCGCGGAGGAGAGCTTCGAGAGGGAGAGGCGCCGCGCCTTCTTGTCCGTGCGCTCGATGAGCACCCAGACCTCGTCACCCTCCTTCGCGCCGTCCTTCGCGTGCTGCAGGTTCGTCCCGAGCTCGCTCACATGGAGCAAGCCCTCGACGCCCGGCGTCACCTCGACGAACGCGCCGAACTCGGCGACGCGCGTGATCTTGCCCTTGAAGACGCGGCCCTCGGCGACCGACTCGCCGTGCTCGTCCCAAGGGTCCGCCTGCACGGCCTTCAGAGACAGGCCGATGCGCTCGTGGCGCTCCTTCTTGTCCTTGCGATCCGGCAGGCGAATGACCTGAGCGTCGACCTCGTCGCCGACGCGCGCGATGTCGGACGGCTTGGCAGCGCGGTCCCACGACATCTCGCTGACGTGGACCATGCCCTCGAGTCCGCCACCGATGTCGATGAAGAGCCCGAACTCTCGCACCTGGCTGACGATGCCGCGAACGCGCTCGCCGATCTGCATCGTCCGGACGCGATCCCGCGCGTGCTTGCGCGACTCACGCTCGAGGATCGCCCGGCGCGAGACGACGAGCCCGTGCGTCCCCTGCTTCGCGGGGGGCACCGAGAACTCGAGCTTCTGCCCGACGTACTCGACCGGGTCCTCGACGTGACCGAGCGACATCCCGCTCGCCGGACAGAACGCGCGGACACCGTCGACGAGGACGTCGAAGCCGCCACGGTTGAAGCCGTAGACGAGCCCGACGACGCGGGTGCGGTCCTCGCGCGCCTGCTCGATGCGCTTTCGCGCGGCTTTGGTGTCGATCAGCCGGTTGACGATCGCGATGTGTCCGCTCTCAGCGACCGCACCTACGCGACCGCGGAAGATCTCGCCGATCGCGGGGAGCGGAGGCGGAGGCTCGTCCGCGACGATCGGAGCAGCGAGCGTGCCCGAGTCCTCGTGG
>CAIUAC010000799.1 GCA_903896985.1 uncultured Sandaracinus sp. | reverse complement strand
CGCTCGTGGGAGCGCTGATAGGACAAGGTGAGCGACACGTCGCGCAGCTCGCGGCCCGCGTCGCCGCGCAGCGCAGCGTACGCGAGGGTGCGAAATTGCTCCGCGATCGTGAGGCACGCCCCGAGGCGCTGCTCTGGAGGTGGGCACTTGTCGGTGCGCGGGGCGTCGTATTGGCGATAGCCGTACACGGCGGCGATCGCCTCCAGGTGCCTGCCGACGCGCGCGACGAGGCGCCCATCGAACGTGCCCTCACGGAAGCCGGTGCCGAGCTGAGTGCGCCCATTGGGGGCGAAGCGCGGCACCGCTGGCACGGGCTCGTGGGGATTCGACACGATCCCGCCGGAGTCGAGGAGTCCGACGTCCCGATAGCCGAACCCACCGACGAAGCCAACCCTCTCTCCGAGCTGCACGTCGACCTGCGCCCGTCCGCCCCACTCCCCGTCGGCGCTGGTCGACCGCCCAAACGCGCGTGGGTGTACGCGGACCCCCGACACTCCCTCCTCGAGGCGCGGCGCGACGGGCGAGGCCGAGATCACGCCGCCTAGCGCGTCGGAGCCAAAGCGCGTCGACGCACTCCCCCGCAGGACCTCGATCCTGTCGAGCGTGTGCTCATCGACGGTGAAGAAGTACTGATTCGGCCCCTGCCGATAGGTGCCGTTGTTCAGCCGAACGCCATCGAAGACGAGCAGCACCTGCTGCCCCGTGAGGCCGCGTAAATAAGGGCTTGCTTGCCCATGGGCCGTTTGCTGGACGGTGACCCCAGGCTCGTAGCTGAGGGCGTCTGGAGCGGAGCGGGGCAAGCGCTCCTCGCGCTCGCGGCGGGTGACGACGCTCGTGCTCCGTCCGCGCGAGTCGGCGCTCTGGGACCGCGCAAGCCCCCGGGCGCGGGCCCCGTAGACGTGAGGGGGAGTCCGCGACTGCGCCTGTGCGGGAGGAACGAAAGCGAACGACGCGAGGGCCATCGCGAGGACACGCGCGACTTGGACGATCATGATGGCTGTGCAGGTATGGCACCCGCTCGCGCTCACCGCACGACGCGAGGGAGAGTGACGAGAATCGACTGCACGGCAATGCCTGGTGTCGATTCCTTTCCTCGACTCCGCAGAAAACGTGTCATCATCCGCGCAGTCCACGACTCTCGACGCAACAGCGCGCTTCGGGGGATTCGTCGGCACGTCGCGAACATCGCGCATTCGAAGAGGGATGATGGCGGACATCAACGCACGTATCGCAGCGAAGATTCAGGGTTTCACCGAGGAGCTTCAGGCGCTCATCGGGGCGGCAGTTCGTGAGCACGTCGAGAACGCGCTCGGGAGCTTCCGTTCGGGTGCGGCAGTCGCTGCGCCGAAGGCAGCCAAGGCGGCCAAGGTCGCACCGGCGCCGAAGGCAGCAGTTGCGGCTCCGGCCGCGGCAGCAGCGGTGAAGGCCCCGAAGGTCTCGCGCCGCAAGGGCGCCAAGCGCTCGGCCGCCGAGATCGAGAAGACGATCACTTCGTTGCAGGCGTTCATCGCCTCCAAGCCCGGCCAGCGGATGGAACAGATCGGCGCCGCGCTCTCGACGGCGACCAAGGACCTCACCCGCCCGCTGCAGAAGCTGCTCGAGGCAGGCGCCGTCCGTCGCGAAGGCGCCAAGCGCGCGTCGCGCTACTACCCGACGACCAAGGACGCTGCGGCCCCGGCCGTGGCCCCGAAGGCGCGCGCGGGGCGCAAGCCCACGGGCCGCAAGCCGGGCCGCCCGAAGAAGAGCTGAGCGCTCCCTTCACGACATCGCGCCACGCGTCGGGGAGCTTCGGCTCGCCAGCGCGGGGCGCGTTTTCGTTTCCGTCGTAGGGCTCCGGCGGCGGAGGGCGCTTCAGGCTTGAGAGATGTCCCACTTGGGACGCCGCCAGGACGCTCTGAAGGCCGCGTCGTCGGCGAAGTGAGCGCGTTGCTCAGACTCGTTGCCATCCACGAAGAAGACGAACTCGAGCTGCTCCGCGGGGGTCCCGCGCTCCCGGTCATACTGCGCGACTGCGAGGTTCGGCGGCAGCGTTGGCCGCCCGAGCAGCTCCACGAGCTCGAGGCGAATCCCCGTCATGTCCTCGCGTGGCTCCCACGCCTTGTAGACGAGTTCGCTGCAGACGAGCGCCGAGTCCGTGTGGAAGTCGAAGTCGAAGTCATAGGGCCGCCCGGCGTAGCCGAACGCACGCTCGATGGCGCGCGCCGCCTCGAGCTTCGGCCGCAATGGGCGCACGCAGGCGATGTAATCAGCGCAGAGCGAGTGCTCTGCCGACGCGAACACCACGCCTTCGGACACCGCCTCGATGATGCGTCGGGGGCGCGCCTCGGCGTCCGCCGAGCCGTAGTCTGCCCAGGCCGCCGGATGACTGCGCTGCAGCATCCCAGTGAAGGACTCGCCGTAGGCCGCGCACACGGCGGCGTCGTGATCGAAGTACGCCGCGAGCTCCGTCGGCGTGCCCAGAAAGAGAGCCGCGTGGGGCCAAAAGCCGGGCAATCCGACGTTGGAGAGATACCAGTTCCTGCGCTCGAAGAGGACGTCGCCCGGGCGCGCGAGCGCGATGGCCTCGTGCACCTGCGCGACCGAGATGAGCGCCTCGTGTTCGTCGCGAAAGACGCGCGTGTCCCCGAGGAAATCCGCCACTTCAGTCTGAAGCGGGAGCCACGCAGACTGGGCCGCTCCGCGCAGGATCTCGAACGCGTTCTCCACCAGCATGCGGGGCCCCTCGCCCGTCAAGCGCGCCTTGGTGCGCACGTAGCTGTCCTCGAGCGCGGCGACCGCGCCCTCGAGATACGCCGCCCCGACGAACGCCTCGGGGTGCGTCGCGCGGAGTAGCTTCTGATACTGCCGCGCCGCGAACACCCGCCCGGCGTGCTCGACGTGCACGAGGTCCCACTTGAGTCGGGAGAACGTGCCCTGCCACAGCCCGAGCTCCTCGCAGGGTTCGTCGAAGAGTCGCTCGAAGTGCGGCTTGCCGAGCGTGTGCTCGAGGAACTCGAGGCCGAGGGAGAGTCGGCCGAAGTACGCGCTCGTCGCGAGGACGAAGTGCCGCACGTGCCGCGCGGGGTCGCCGAAGGCGTCGAGGCGCCAGAAGTCCCCGTGGAACGACTGCAGCCTCTGGTAGGCCTGCTCCGTGTCGAGGACGGCGTCGAGCAAGGCGAGCGCAGTCCGTCGCTCGTCCGCGCCGAGGAGCGAGTGGCCCTCGTGGAGAAACAGCGCGTGTTCCTGCCTCACGCGGCCAGCGATCACCTGGCCTCTGCGGGCGAGCGCGACGAGCCGGAGGGCGTCACGCTCGGCGCGCGCGTCGAGCTGTTCAGGGGTGAGCGAGGAGAGGACGGCGTTCATCGCCCGTCAGGATATCCCACCATCCGATGCTGCGCAGGATCCCAGAGCTTGAGGCGGAAGCAGGCGAGCACCTCGCGGGGACTCAGGCTCGTCTTGTGCGGGTGCTGAAGCTCGGGCACCGCGGCCATCGCCTCGGGGAGCCGGTAGAACGGGACGCCCGGATTGAGGTGATGGACGTGGTGGTAACCGATGTTCGCCGTCGCCCAGCGGAGGAACGCGCCTAGCTCCATGTAGCTCGAGGACTCGAGCGCAGCGCGGGAGTACTCCCAGGTCTCACGCGGCTGGATCTCGATCCCGTCGAAGTTGTGCTGGGCGTAGAAGAGATAGCCGCCGAGCGCGCACGCCACCGCGAGCGGGAGGACCAGGCCGAGCAGCCAAACCTGCACGCCGCCGAACACGATGAGCGTGATCGAGAGTCCGATGTGGAGCAGGAGCGCGCCGAGTCCGTCCGGGTGCTTGCGCTTGTTTCGGAGGAACGCCGAGAGGCACATGCCGTAGAGGAAGATCGTCAGATAGCCGAGCGCGACGTTGAGCGGGCTGCGCACGAAGCGATAGAGCGCCTGCTCTCGCGGCTTCAGCTGCGTGTACATATCCACCGTGGACGTCCAGAAGGAGCCGACGTGGGAGCCGACGAGCTTGGCAGTGTGCGCGTGATGGTAGTTGTGAGTCGCCCGCCAGACGGTGGGCGGAGTCAGCACCAGGAGCCCGTACAGCCCGAAGATCTGCTTCGCGAGCCACGAGCCGCGCAGGAGCGCGCCGTGCTGAAAGTCGTGAAAGAGGATGAAGCCGCGCACGACGATCAGCCCCGTGAAGAGCGAGAGCGGGATCCGCGCGGCGAGCGGCAGGAGCGGCGTCACGCTCGCCCCGACCAGCAGCGCGAGCAGGGTCAAGGTGAGCACGAGCTCGCGCCAGGCGCGGCCGCGGTCCTCGGCGGCGTAGGGGCGGGTCGCGTCGATGAGCGCGCGGCCGGATCGGGGTTCTGGAGCGCGCGGGGCAGAGTCGGCAGTCATCGGGCGCGTAGCGTGCACATGGATGGCGACCCGTCCTGTCGAGAAGGTGCGTTTGATCACGCTCAAACCTTCGTGCTAGAGACTGCCCGCGATGAGCCAGCCGCTTCTCCCGCCGAAGGCGCAAGTGCTCGCGCTGATGATGAGGTCGTTTCGCGACGGCGTTCCGCACAATGCCGCGCTCGGACTCGAGCTCATCGACGTCGAGCCGGGCGTCGGCTGCGCGACGATGCGACTGCCATACTCGGAGCAGCTCGTCGGTGACCCGGAGACGGGCGTGCTGCACGGGGGCGCGATCACCGGGCTGATCGACGCGACGTGCGGGGCGGCGGTGTTCATGAAGCTGACGCGCCAGGTCTCGATCGCGACGCTCGACCTGCGCATCGATTACCTGAAGCCCGCGACTCCCGGGCTCGCCGTGATCGCCCGGGCAGAGACGGTGAAGCTGACGCACAACGTGGGTTTTGCGCGCGCGCTCGCCTATCACGACGATCCGGCGGACCCGATCGCCTCGGCCGCGGGGACGTTCATGATCGGCACCAAAGGTCGCACCGTCGCGGAGCGCGTCGCCAAGGCGGCGGGGGACAGCGGAGAGAAGCAGTGAGCGTCTCTCACGAAGATCTGGTGGCGAAGGTCGAGCGAGCGCGCCTCAGCGGCGACTGGGGCCCGGTGACGAGCGCGATCCCGTACGCGCGATTTCTCGGGCTTCACGCGGAGACGCGCGAGGGTGAGCTGCGGATGCGACTCGCGTTCTCGCCAGGGCTCGTCGGGAATTCGTCGATCCCCGCGCTGCACGG
>CAIUAC010000798.1 GCA_903896985.1 uncultured Sandaracinus sp. | reverse complement strand
CGCCGCGCCGCCGCAGCGCAGCGCCCCGCACGAGGCGCCGCAACAGCAGCCCCCACCCCAGCCGAACCGCGGCACGACGCGCACGCCGACGACCGCCGCGGGCGCCTCGCGCTTTCAGCCGCCGGCGGATCTGCTCGGCGACGACGACGAACCTCCACTCGCCTCTCCCGACGCGCCGCGCGCCGCGCTCCCGACCCCGAGCGCGCCCCCGCCTCCCCCGCCCGAGGTCTGGGAGCGCCTGATCGCGCACCTCCGGCACGCGCGCCCTGCCCTCGCCGCGGTCGTGCAGCACGGCATCGGCCGCACGGTGACGCCCGAGTCGATCGTGCTCGTCTTCCCGACGGGCTCGTTCTTCGGGCAGCAAGCGGGCGCGCCCGAGGCGCTCGAGGGCCTCACCGAGGCCGCCCAGGCCATCTTCGGCGCGTCGCCGTCCATCGAGATCCTCTTCGCCAAGGACGCGACGACGACCGGCACCTCGGTCGCGCAGGTCGAGGCGGCGCGCGACGTCGAGCGCCGCGAGCAGACCAAGCAGCGCGCCCTCGCGCACCCGCGCATCGCGGAGGCGCTCCAGGTCTTCCCGGAGGCGGCGGGCAAGCTCGAGGTCAGCGTCGACGTCGACTGAAGCGCGCTCGAGCCGCGCAGCCCTCCGCGAATCAGTCGTCTGGGGGCTGATTGAGGGCCTGCACAATCGCGCAGAACGCGTTACAACCGTCGCCCTACTTCGAGGAGAGCCGAATGCAGTTTCGTGGCGGAATGAGCGAGCTGATGCGCCAGGCGTCGCGCCTCCAGCGCAAGATCGAGCAGCGCAAGGTCGAGCTGAAGACGGAGACCGTGTCCGCGAGCGCCGGCAACGACCAAGTGAAGGTCGTCGCGAACGGCGGGCGTGAGCTCGTCTCCATCGAGATCGCGCCTGAGCTCCTCAAGGGCGAGGACCTCGGCATGGTGCAGGACCTGATCGTCGCCGCCTCCAACGCCGCCTTGCAGAAGGCGCAGGAGATGGTCGACGCCGAGCTCGAGAAGATCACCGGCGGGATGAAGATCCCCGGGCTCACCTGAGACGCGGGCGCACCTCCTCGCGGGGTGCGCCGCGCTCGACGACGACGCGATGGCCGCCTCTCCGCTCGACGAGCTCGTACGCCTGCTCGCTCGCTTGCCGGGCATCGGCGAGCGCACGGCGACGCGCCTCGCGTTTCACGTCCTCGGCGGCGAGCCCGACTACGCGCGCGCGCTCGGCGCGTCGCTCGCGTCGATCCACGACCGCGTGAGGCGCTGCGTCTCCTGCGGCAACTACGGCGCCGACGAGCGCTGCGCCATCTGCACCGACCCGCGGCGCGATCCGACCATCGTCTGCGCCGTCGCGCGCGTGCCCGACCTCGCGGCGATCGAGCGCAGCGGCTCGTTCCGCGGGCGCTACTTCGTCTTGCACGGCCTGCTCGCCCCGCTCGACGGCGTCGGCCCCGAGCAGCTCCCGATGGAGGCGCTCCTGCGCCGCGTGTCGGAGGACGGCGTCCGCGAGGTCATCGTCGCGACGCCGCTCAGCGTCGAGGGCGAGGCGACGGCGCTCTACCTCGCCGAGGTGCTGCGCCCGCTCGGCCTCAAGGTGAGCCGCATCGCGAGCGGCGTGCCGCACGGCGGCGAGCTCGAGTTCACCGACCAGGTGACGCTCGGCCGCGCGTTCCAAGGGCGCCGCGACTTGTAGGCGCGGCGGGCGGCTTCAAGCGCAGCGCCTCGACGCTGGGCAATCGGCTCGCGGCGAGGCCCACCAGAGCTCGACCTGCTTCATCGCTTGCGCTTCCGCGGGGCGCGGGACTTGGCCGGCGCGGACTGCGCACGAGCGGGCGTTGACGGCTCCCAGGTGCTCGGGGCGAGCGCGCCGCCAGCGAGCGAGTCGGGTTGCGCGGCATACGCTGCGCGCGTCGCTTCCTCGGAGCGCTCCCCCTCGAGCGCGGCGACATCCGCGAGGTCCTGCGGTCGCCCTGCGGCGCGCTTGTTCGTGAGGAAGGCGGCGAGGCCGATCACGGGGATGCGGCGGCCGTCGAGCGCGAGCGTGCCGTGCTCGCGAAGGGCCCCGTCGAAGTCGAGCCCGTCGATCGCGGTCAACAGGTCGATGCGTATGGGCGGCAGCCCGAGCTGCACGACGACGCTGGGTCGCAGGAAGTCGTCGAGGCCGATGCCGAGCTGCCGAATCGGCGCGCCGAAGGCAGCAAGCGCCGCGAGCACGCGGGGCGCGTTCTCCTCACTCGGGCGGACTAGGATGTCGAGGTCCTTCGTCGCGCGCGGGTGCCCGTGAAACGCGAGCGCGTGGCCGCCGACCACCACGAAGTCGGCGCCCGCATCGGCGAGCGCGACGAGCATATCGCGGAAGTCGTCGAAGAACTCCATCAGCGCCCTCGCGTCGTCGACCGAGCCACCGGCATCGCCGCGCGCTCGTACGACGGGAAGGGCTGCCCGCTCAGCTCGTGCGCCCACCGCGAGAGCGTTGTGCAGAGGGCGACGCACTCGGTCGCGGTCTGCGTCGACGCCTCCGCGCCCCCCAGCTGAAACCGGCCCGCGCGAGCGAGCGCGCGTGCGTTGCGAGCGTCGTCGGTGCCCATGGACCGACCATATCACCGCTGACGGTCGTTGCTCGGCGAGGGCTGACGAGCGTGTGCGGCAGGACGCGCGGGGCGCGCAGTCGCGAGCGCCGCCTCGCGCCGAGCTGCGCGCGCACGGGCAGCTGCGGCTCGCGTTCGGGTGAGGCCGCCTCGGGTGACCTCGGTGGGTTGAGCGGCTGCGCAGAGCGCGGCCAGGG
>CAIUAC010000797.1 GCA_903896985.1 uncultured Sandaracinus sp. | reverse complement strand
TGGGCCGCGAGGCGCTCGGTCGGCGCGGGGCGGGTGCCGTCCGCGTCGGGCGCGGCCTCCGCGAGGAACGACTTACGCGACGCGCCGACGAGCACGCGCTGCCCCGTCGCGACGAGCGCGTCCGTCCGCGCGAGCAGCGCGCGGGACTGCCGCGCGGTCTTCGCGAAGCCGAGCCCCGGGTCGAGCCAGATCCGACCGCGGAGGACGCCCGCCGCGACCGCGCGCTCGGTCGCCTCGGCGAGGTCGGCGAGCACCTCCGCGACGAGGTCGCCATAGGTCGTGGTCTGCCCGTCTACCTCGCCGCTGCCGCGGTTGTGCATCAGCACGAGGTCTGCGCCCGCGGCTGCCGTGACGCGCAAGAGCGCCGCGTCCCGCCCGCAGGAGACGTCGTTGACGAGCCGCGCGCCTGCCGCGAGCGCCGCCCGCGCGACCTCGGGCTTCGTCGTGTCGACCGACACGCACACGCCGTCTGCGGCCAAGCGCGCCACGACCGGCACGACGCGCCGTAGCTCCTCTTCGAGCGTCACCGCGGCAAAACCGGCGCCGTACGTCGCGCCGCGCGGGCGAGTCGACTCACCGCCGACGTCGAGCACGGAGGCACCCGCGGCCAGCATGGAGCGGGCGTGCGCGAGCGCCGCCTCGAGCGAGAAGAAGCGCCCGCCGTCGCTGAACGAGTCGGGAGTGACGTTGAGCACGCCCCAGAGCGCGCAAGGCAACACCGCGTGCCCGGATTCACTCCGGGTCGCGGTGCCTCGCTCCACCTGGCTGCTCATCTCGGAGCTTCGCAGCTCCGCCCCTCCGCTCATGTCACTCCTAAGCTACGCTCAGCCGCCAGACGGCACCTCGCGCGGGCGCGGCTGGAAGATGGAACCCTTGCGCTTGTCCTTCTCCTTGCGCTGCTTGTCAGCGTAGGTCGGGATGACGACGCGCTCGCGCGTCGGGAGCGGAACGCCCTGCATGATCGCGTCGATCTCCTCGCGGTCGAGGGTCTCGCGCTCGAGCAGCATGTTCGCGATGCCGTCGAGCTTGTCCATGTGCTCGCCGATCAGCTGCTTGGCGCGGTCGTGCTGCGCGATGATGAAGCCCTTGACCTCGGCGTCGATCTGCATCGCCGTGTCCTCGGAGTAGTCCCGCTGCTTCATGCCCATGAAGCTGTCTTCCTTGTCGACGAAGCTCAGCGGTCCAACCTTCTCGCTCATCCCGTATTCCATGACCATCGCGCGGGCGAGCTGGGTCGCCTTGCGGATGTCGTCCGACGCGCCCGTGGTCAGCTGGTTGAACTTCAGCTCTTCCGCGACGCGGCCGCCCATGATCATGCAGATGCGGTCGAGCGCCCACTCGCGGCTCGCGCCGAGGCGGTCTTCCTGGGGCAGCGACATCGTCACGCCGAGCGCCGGACCGCGCGGGATGATCGACACCTTGTGGATCGGGTCGTGGTTCGGCAGGAGCAGCGCGACGAGCGTGTGCCCCGCCTCGTGCCAAGCGGTCGTCTTCTTCTCCGAGTCGCTGATGACCATCGAGCGACGCTCGCTGCCCATCATGACCTTGTCCTTGGCCATCTCGAAGTCGACCATCCCGACGGCGTCCTTGTCCTGACGCGCGGCGAGGAGCGCCGCCTCGTTGACGAGGTTCTCGAGGTCCGCGCCGGAGAAGCCGGGAGTGCCGCGCGCGATCAGCTCGAGCTCGATGTCCGGGGGCGCGAGCGGGACCTTGCGCGTGTGGACCTGCAGGATGCCGAGGCGCCCCTTGAGGTCCGGGCGCGGCACGGTGATGCGGCGGTCGAAGCGACCCGGGCGCAGGATCGCGGGGTCGAGGACGTCGGGGCGGTTCGTCGCGGCGATGATGATCACGCCCTCGTTCGACTCGAAGCCGTCCATCTCGACGAGGAGCTGGTTGAGCGTCTGCTCGCGCTCGTCGTGCCCGCCGCCCATGCCCGAGCCGCGGTGCCGGCCGACGGCGTCGATCTCGTCGATGAAGATGATGCAGGGCGCGTGCTTCTTGCCCTGCTCGAAGAGGTCACGGACGCGGCTCGCGCCGACGCCGACGAACATCTCGACGAAGTCCGAGCCCGAGATCGAGAAGAACGGCACGCCCGCCTCGCCGGCGATGGCGCGCGCGAGGAGCGTCTTGCCGGTGCCCGGCGCGCCCATCAGCAGCACGCCCTTGGGGATGCGCCCGCCGAGGCGCTGGAACTTCTTCGGGTCCTTGAGGAACGCGATGATCTCTTCGCAGTCGTCCTTCGCCTCGTCGATGCCGGCGACGTCCGCGAAGGTGACCTTGTTCTGCGACTCGTTGAGCAGGCGCGCGCGGGACTTGCCGAAGCTCATCGCCTTGCCGCCCGACGACTGCAGCTGCCGCATGAAGAAGAAGAAGATGACGAGCAGCACGATCATCGGCAGCCAGGTGACGAGCACGCTGGTCAGGAGGCTGTTCTGCTCGTCCGGCTTGTAGGTGATGCTGACGTTGTGATCGAGCAGGAGCGTGTTGGTGTCGTCGCCGACGATCCCGTACGCGACCTTCTTCTCGAGCTCGCGCGCCGCGCCCGTGCCGCGCGAATGCAGGTAGGTGTACGTGCCGCTCGACTCGCGCGCCTCGACCTCGACCTTGACGACGTGCCCGCCGCGGACGTCGTTGATGAACTCGCTGTACGGGACTGCGCGCGGCGGATCTGTGTCGGAGATCACGTTGTAGAGCGCGACGCACATCAGGATCAGGAGGACCCAGAGCAGCAGGGTCTTGTGGCTTTGCTTCACGACGACCTCATGAGGGAGCCCGCGAGCGGCGTATCTCGCGGGAGCGAACTAGGGCGGGCAGCATAGCCCCCACGGAACCTAAGCACCATTCCTCGACCTGCTCGACTTTCTTTGCAGCGGTGCGTGCCCCGCCTCTGCGACGAGGCGCCCGCCCACCGCGCGCGCGCTCCAGCCGAGCGAGAGCCGGAC
>CAIUAC010000796.1 GCA_903896985.1 uncultured Sandaracinus sp. | reverse complement strand
TCCGTTTCCTGCCGCGCTCGAGGACGCGCTCGACGCGCTGCGCTTCGCGCACGAGCACGCGCCGGGCGGTGAGCGGAGGGACGCGAGGCGGCTGTTTCTATGCGGCGACTCGGCGGGCGGCGGGCTCGCGCTCTCTGCGGCGCTCGTCGCGCGCGACGAGGGCGAGGTGCCGATTCACGCGATCGCGACGATGAGCGCGTGGACGGATCTCGCGGTGACGGGGCAGAGCGTGACGACGCGCGCGGGGCTCGATCCGTACTTGGCGGCGGAGCACTTGGTGCCCGGCGCGAGCCTCTACATCGGCGACGCGGACCCGCGCGATCCACGCCTCTCGCCGCTCTACGGCGACCTCAGGGGCTTGCCGCCGCTGCTGATGCACGTCGGCGATCACGAGGTCTTGCTCGACGACACGCTGCGCTTCGCAGAGAAGGCGCGCGCCGCGGGAGTCGACGTGATCGCGGAGGTCTGGCCCGAGATGTTCCACGTCTGGCACGCGTTCTACGGCGCGCTCGACGAGGCGCGGGACGCCGTCGGCAAGCTCGGCGAGTTCTTCGGGCATCGTGCGCTCTGAGCGTGGCCGTCGGAGCCCGACTGCCGCGTTCGGCGGGGCACTGCGCGCGCGACGCGCCTACGGCGCCGGAGCGAGGGCCGCGTCGAGCACGACGATCGCCGAGGTGCGCTCGCCGAGGCCGTAGCGGTCTCGGGCGGAGGCCCGAGAGAAGACCGCCCAGAGGCAGCGCCCCACCGCCGCGTCGTTCGGCGGTTCGTCGTCGGCCACTCCGGTGTGGACGCGGCCTGCCTGGAGGAAGAGTCGCACGGTCGCCGTCGTGGCTAGGCCGCGCACGCGACACGACTCGAACGCGGGTCGCGCGCTGTTGAGCGTCTGGTCGAAGAGCGCCCACTCGATGTCGTCGGCACCGATGGGAGTGCGGAACCCGATGCTGACGCCCGCGGCCCCCGGCGTCGGCACGTCGATCATGCCCGCGGAGGGCGCCGCGTCGAAGTGCGCGTTGAGAAAGAGCGTCCCTCCCGCACCGTGACCGAAGCGCGCGCCGACAGCCGCCTCGGAGAGGCGCGCCCAGAGGCAGCGGCTCGCCGCGGCGTCGTGCGGCTCGGTCGCTGTAGGAGTGCCGCCGTTCATGTAGCCGGTCTCGGGCTCCACCGTGACGAACAGGCTCGCGTGCGTCGCGCGACCCGGCGCTCGGCAGCGCTGAAAGCTCGGCAGCGCGCGGGCGACGACCGCATCGAAGGCGACGAGGTCGATCTCCGCGGAGTGCTCGGGATGCGGCGCGTCGACGCGCACTCCCGAGGTCGAAGGGGCTGCGGTGTCAGCGCGGAGCGGCCCCTCGACCGGCGAGCGCGGGGACTCTGCTTTGGGCGTGGTCGCCGAGGGAAACGCGGGCGCGGCGCCGAAGGGAATGCTCAGCGGCGGGGGCGGCTCCTCGGCGCTCGCAGGCTCCTCCGCGAAGGCATCGAGGACGTAGAGGCCCGCGACGATCCCGACCGCCGCGAGGAAGCCGACGACCACGAGCGACACCAGGGCAGCGATCCAAACACCGCGATGGCGGAGGGGGGCTCGAGGAGCTGGCGAAACGGGAGACTCCTGCGATGCGGGAATCACCGGAAGCGCTGGAAGCGCGGCCGCTGGCGTGGACTGCGCGGGGCGCTGCGCGTTCGCGCCGCGGCGGGCGGCGAGCGTCTTCGGCTGCGCGGCTCTCGGGATGAACGTCAGCGTCTGCTCGAGCGCGGGCAAGACGCGCGTCACCGCCGAGGAATCTGGGTCGGCGTCGAGGAGCGCGCGCGCGAAGGCGCCCGCGTCTTGGAAGCGCTCGTCCGGGTCCACCGAGAGCCCGCGCGCGACCGCCTCGATGAGCGCGGGCGGGAGCGGACCATGAGGAGACGTGACGACGTTCGCGGGGTCGCGGCGCAGGACGGCGGCGAGCCAGTCGCCGACGGGGATCTGCCCGTAGGGACGCTCGCCCGTGAGCATCGCGAAGAGCGTCACCGCCACGGCGTAGAGGTCCGCGCGCGCGTCGGCGCGCTTCGAGTCGATGACCTGCTCGGGGGCCATGAAATGCGGCGTGCCGAGCTGCGTGCCGGTGCGCGTCAGGCGTCGCGCGGGCTCTGCGATCAGCAGCCGACCGATGCCGAAGTCGAGGATCTTCACGAGGGACTGCGGCGCGTCTGGCGCGTCCGCGAGGAAGATGTTCGCGGGCTTGATGTCCCGATGGATCACGCCCGCGGCGTGCGCGACGGCGAGCCCGTCGAGCAGCTGCACCGTGAGGTCGACGGCGCGCGAGGGCAGGAAGGGGCCCTCGCGCAGCGCGTTCGCGAGGGTGTCGCCGGCGAGCAGCTCGAGCGCGACGTACACGGTGCGCCCGGTGAAGGACGCCTCGAGCACGCGGACGATGTGCGGGTTGCCCGCGCGCACCGTGACCTCCGCCTCGCGCACGAAGCGGCTGAGCAGGTCCTCGTCGGTGACGAGCTCCGCGTGCAGCAGCTTGAGCGCCACGCGCACGCCAGTGCGCTCATCCACGGCGACGTGCACGACACCGAAGCCGCCGGCGCCGAGCAGCTTGCCGACGCGATACGGCCCCACGAGCGAGCCGAACGGGCCCTCCCCGACGGCGCGCTTGGTCCGCGGGCAGAGCGCCTCTGTCGCGAAGTGCTGCCCGCCACAGCCGAGACAGCTCGCGGCAGACGACATGCGGCATCGTATTCGGAGGAGGTCCGACGACTCAAGCCTCGTCGTCAGCCGCGCGCCGAGCGCTAGCCACCGTGCCGTCTCTTCTGTAGAACGAGGGTCCGTGCCCAGCGCCCCTGCCGTCGAGAACCTGCCTGACGAGTCCCTGCGCTTCGCGAAGTACGAGGGGCTCGGCAACGACTTCATCGTCCTCGACGCCGACGCGCCCGACGCGCTCGACGCGAGCCTCGCAGCGCCCGCCGTCGTCGCCGCCCTCTGCGATCGGCACCGCGGGATCGGCGCGGA
>CAIUAC010000795.1 GCA_903896985.1 uncultured Sandaracinus sp. | reverse complement strand
CGATCAAGAGCAAGAACGACTCAGCGCGGTAGTACGCGTCGAAGGCGTGCGTGAACGTCGGCAGCGTGCCGAGGATGAGCGCGAGGCAGGTGAGCCCGAAGGCGAGCGCGGGGCGCTTCGGCATGACGAGCGCGACCGCGGAGAGCGTCACCGGCATCGTCATCTGAAAGAGGAACATCCCGGGCACGATCAGCAGCAAGTTGCCGGTGCCAAACGCGATCAGCGGCGCCGAGAGCAACAGCGCCCCGACGCTGACGCCCATCCAGCCGAAGCGATCGCTGACGAAGCCGCCGAGCGTCTTGCCGCTGAACGCGGCGAGCGTGAGCGCGACGAGCGTCGTCGGCCCGCGCGGACAACCGTGCGAGCCCGCGAAGCCGACGAGCGAGCGGATGGTGATCGAGAAGAGCAAGAGGCCGACGACCACGGAGGCGAAGGGGATGGGCGAGCGCGGCGCAGGTTCGTCGGCGGACGCCGGCGCGTCGGGCACGACCGCATAGGTCTCCGGGTCCCGAAAGAGCAGCGTCACGCCGAGACAGAGCGCGAGCGCCAGATAGAACGGCCAAGGCTGGTAGATCCCCTGTCGCCCGAGCCAGGTGCCAAAGCCGAGGCCGAGCGCGCCCGGCCCGACGAAGAGCCCGGAGGGCGCCGCGCGACCACGGCCCATGCAGAGCGTCAGCGTGCCGGCGCCGACGTGAAAGAGGGCGTTGCCGACGCCCGCGAGGAGCATCGCGACGGTCGGCTCGGCGGGCGCGACTGCCACGCACGCGGCGGTGAAGAGGAGCCCGAGGAGCACCGCCGCGCGCGGCCGCGCGACGCGATCGACGAGCGCGCCGAAGAACGTCTGCGCGCCGAACGCGATGAGGTCGTACGTGAGCACGAGCGTGAACGCGCGCTCGAGCGGGAGGGAGTGCAGGAGCGACGCGCCGACGACGACCGACACCGTGGAGGCGTCGACGATGGTGTGCATCGCGCCGAACGCATAAGGGAGGTTGCGCGGGCGACCGATGGCCGAGGCGAGAGACGAGAGGCTCATTCGCGCGCGCCCCCCTTCGTCGAGAGAATGGGCGCGTGAACGACCGCCTCGATCTCCACCGTCAGGTCGGGGCGGCACACGTCCGCGCGCACTCGAGCGAGCGGAAGTGCAGGCAAACAAAGGGCGCGCGCGACCCTCTCGAACGCCGCGAGCGCGGGCGCGTCGCGCGTGAACAGCGTGCCCGCGGCGACGTCGCGGAGCGTCGCGCCGAGGGGTTCGAGGAGCGCGGCGATGCCGAGCAGCATCTCGACGGACTGCCGCTCTGCGTCGTGCGGATAGAGCGTGCTGCCGTCGGGCCCGATGCTCGAGGTGCCCGACACGAAGAGCGTCTGCCGCCCCTCGACGTCCACCGACATCGCGCGCGAGAACGACGAGCCATACGCGAACGCGGGGCCCTGCCGACCGCTCTGATCGAGCGGCGTGACGCGCGCCTCGCCGCTCGCGCGAACGGCGAGCAGATCCATCACACAATCCTCACGCGCGGCGCGCCCTTGGATGCCGGTGCTCGCGGGGAACGGCGTCGCGTCGGGCCCGCGCCCGATGCCGCGCGCCGCGTAAAACGCAGTGCGCGCGGCGTTGAGCTCGCGGTAGTCGGCGAGCAGCTCGCGCACGTAGATCCACGTGCGCGCGACGTCGCGGAACGTGAAGCCGAGCGCGTCGAGCGCGCGCTCGGCGCGACCGAGCATCGCCGTCGTCTGCGCGCCGACGCCGAGGGGCAGCGCGCCCGCGTCATCGCTGCCGTCGACCTGCCCGAGCCAGCACATCCGCACCTCGGCGCTCTCGAGCAGGCGCCCGCGGTGCCGCCCCGCCTCGACCGTCGTCAGGCGCACGCCCGGCGCGCGGCGCGTGATGCCCCAGAGCTGCACGCACACGGCGCGCGCGTCCTCGCCGGGGCCGACGTCCTCGCGGCCGCGCAGAAACGCCCACGGCGTCGAGGCGTCGAGGCCCGCGGACTCCAGCGCCCGGCGGCGGGCGTCACCGAGCTCGTCGCGCGTACCCGCCGCGCAGTACGTCTTCTCTTGAAAGAACTCGACGCCCGCCGCGCGCGCAGCCTCCGCCAGCGCACGATAGGCCGCGTCCGCGGACTCGCGCACCGACACGCCGACGGGCCCGAAGAACGTGGCGCGCCACTCGGTGAACGACGGTCGAGCGAGCTCGTACGCGCGGGTCGGCACTCAGCCCGCCCCCGCGGGATCGATCTGCGCCTCGCTCCACGCGAGCCCGATCAGGTGCGCGACGAGGTCCGTCTCGCGCACGTTCGAGGTCGTGTGCGTGACCCCGTCGCTCGCCGTCGAGAAGCCGCTGCGCCCGCGGCGCGCGTTGAGCAGGCGGTCGTCGCGCACTGCCCCCGGAAGGCGCGCGATGAGCGCGTCGGAGGCGCGCGCGAAGACCTCGAGCGAGGTGCTCCCCATCGACGCGCCGCCCGTCGTCACGAGGCGCAGCGAGCCCTGCGCGAGGCGCACATCAGGCGCACCGCCGCCGAGCACGAGGAAGAGCGCGCGCGTGCGCGAGCGCTCGCGGTGATAGCTGCTGACCGGCATCGTCCGCGGGATGGCGTGCCGGTTCATCGTGACGCGGACGTGCTCGATCTCCTCGGTGCTCGTCTCGACGTCGAGCGTCGCGAACACGGCAGCGCGCACGGCGTCGTACGGAATGACGCGCGCCTCGTCCGCGAAGCCGAAGCCGTCCTCGTGCAGCACGAGCAGCGCCCGCCCGCGCGGCGCCCACGCGCTCGCCTCGCTCACGTCGCACGAGACCGCGCCGAGCCCACGACGACGACACTCGAGCACGAGCGCTGCCGCGCGCTCGGCGTCGGGCTCGAACGAGAGAATCCACGGCAGCTCCTGCCCGATGCGCATCCGCCAATCCGCCGCGTCCTGCCCGGTGAGCGCCGCGAGCGCCTGCACGACCTCCTCGCGCGGAGGCTCCGCGAGCGCGTGCGGGGCCTCGCGATAGCCGCCCTCGAGGCGAACGAGCCCACGAACGCGTGTGACGGCGACGGCGTGCACCCGCACGCGTTATCACGCGGACGGCTATGCCGACAAGCGCGGCGGCGGCTGTCGCGTCATCGGTCGGCCGGGCGGCGACTCGAGGAGCGCGCGCTGCAGATACGGCACGGCTTGCTGCACGACGTCGAGCGTCGGATCGAGCTGCTTGCCGAGCCCCTCGGCGACGAGCAGCGCGACGTGCACGACGGTGAACACGGGCTCCACCTGCACGTGGTGCTTGCGCAGGATGTTCATGATCCCGCCGACCGCCTCGCTCACCTCGACCTCGCCGAGCTTCTTGCCGTAGAGCTTGGCGAAGTGCGTCTGCACGTCGCGCTCGAACGCCGCGTAGTCGGTCGTGAACACCACCGGCGCGTGCCCATAAAACAAGCGCGCGAGCTCCTTCGCGTCCTGCATCGCCAGCGCGAGGAAGGTCTCGGCCCACGGGCGCTGCAGCTCGGGAGGGATCTCGGCGACCATGCCGAGGTCGATCAGCACGATGCCGCCGTCCGTGTAGAAGACGTTCCCCGGGTGCATGTCGGCGTGCACGAAGCCGTCGACGAAGACCATCTCGAGCACGACCTCGCCGCCGAGGCGCGCGAGCCGCGCGCGGTCCCCCCCGAGCTGGTGCGCCTCGGTGCCTTTGACGCCGTGGATCAGCTCCATCGCGAGCACGCGCTGCGTGCAGAGGCCTGGGATCAGCCGCGGAAACGAGATCCCGTCAATTCCCTGGAAATTCGCCGCAAAGCGGAGGTTGTTCTCGGCCTCGAGGCGGAAGTCGAGCTGCCCGCGGAGCGAGTGATCGAAGCGCTCGACGGCGCCCGGCAGGGACAGCATCTCGAGCCCGGGGATGCGGTCGAGCAGGCGCGCGACGACCGCGAGGATCGCCAGGTCCCGGTCGATGGCGGCGGGGGCTGCGAGGCGCTGCAGCTTCAGCGCGACCTCCGAGCCGTCGTCGAGCACGGCGCGGTGCACCTGCGCGACGGACGCGGCGGCGAGCGGCTCTCTGTCGATGTGCGCGATGCGCGCGCGTGCCTCGGGCTCGAGGTCCTCCGCGAGCACTCGCTCGACGTCCGCGAAGGGCGCGGGAGGGACGTCGTCGTGCAGGCGCGCGAGCGCCGAGACGTAGCCCGGCGAGAGCAGATCCGGGCGCGTGCCGAGGATCTGCCCGAGCTTCACGAAGGTCGCGCCGAGCCGCTCGAGCAAGCGCGCGAGCACGCGCCCGCGCAGCCGATCGAGCCCGTCCTCGTCGAGCTCCTCGGAGCCGAAGCGCAGCCACAGGTACTGCAGGAGCGCGAGCTTCGTGAAGACGAGGACGGTGAGCGCGCGCCAGGCGAGCGAGAGAGCGCGGGCGCTCCCCCCTCGCGCGTCAGGCATCGTAGAGCGAGGTCAGCTTCTCGCCGTGCTTCTTCAGCACGACGCGGCGCTTCACCTTGAGGCTCGGCGTCAGCATATCGTTCGCCGTCGTGAAGTCCTCGCTGACGAGCGCCAGCTTGCGGATCTTCTCGAACTGCTTGAACTCCGAGCTGTACTTCGCGACCTGCTCCTCGAGGAGCTTCATCACGGCGGGCTCAGCGAGCAGCGCCTCGCCCTTCGCCGTCAGCTCGTGCTCGCCCGCCCACTGCTCGAGCGCGGGGAGGTCCGCGACGATCAGCGCGACGTTGTAGGGCTTGTTGTCGCCGTAGACCATCACGTTGGCGATGTACGGCGAGAGCTTGAGGTGCTCCTCGAGCGGCGCCGGCGAGACGTACTTGCCGTTCTCGAGCTTGTACTGCTCCTTGATGCGGCCCGTGATGTAGAGAAAGCCCGCGTCGTCGAGGAAGCCCATATCGCCGGTGCGAAAGCCGTGGTCCGCGGTGAAGACCTTCTCGTTCTCGCCGGGCAGGTCGTGATAGCCCTGCATCACGTTGTGCCCGTAGACGAGGATCTCGCCGTTCTTGTCGTCGCCCGTCGCGGCGTGATCGATGACGATGCGCACGCCGGGGATCGCCTTGCCGACGCTGCCGATCTTGCGCGCGCCGGGCCAGTTGGCGGTCGCGATCGGGGAGGTCTCGGTGAGGCCGTAGCCCTCGTAGACGGTGATGCCGAGGTTGTCGATGAACTCGGCGACCTCCTTGCTGATCGCCGCGCCGCCCGAGAACGCGTACTTGAGCTTGCCGCCGAAGCGCGCGCGCACCTTCTGAAAGACGAGCTTGTCGAAGATCTTGTGCTTGAGGTCCGCGACGCCGCTCGACTTGCCCTGCGAGGCGAGGAGCTTGCGCTTGTCCTCGTTGGCGATGGCCGCGTAGAAGAGCTTCTTCTTCAGGCCGCCGTCCGCCGACATCGTCTTGTGCAGGCCGTCGTAGATGCGGTTGAAGATGCGCGGCACGCTGACGAGCAGCGTCGGCTGCACCTCGCCGAGGTTCTCGATGATCTTGTCGACCGCCTCGGCGATGCCCATCGACGCGCCCATCGAGAAGAGCCCGTGAAGCTCCACCGTCTGCCCGAAGCTGTGCGCCCACGGCAGGAACGAGAGGGAGCGGTCGTTGTCGGACATCGGGAACACGGCGTGGATCGCGCTGACGTTGTTCGCGAGGTTGCCGTGCGAGAGGAGCACGCCCTTCGGGTTGCCCGTCGTGCCGGAGGTGTAGATGAAGCCGGCGATCTCCTTGTTGTCCTCGGGCTCGACGGCGGGCACGGGCTTGCCCTTGCCGAGCGCGAGCAGCTCGGACCACGCGAGCGACTTCCCCGGCACGCCCTTGCCGGTCATGACGACGACGGTCTCGAGCTCCTTGAGGTCGCCGCGCACCTCCTCGATGCGGTCGCGGATCTGCTCGTTCGCGACGAGCAGCACCTTCGCGCGGCAGTCCGCGAGGATGTAGTGCCACTCCTTCGGGAGCTGCTGCTCGTACATCGGCACGTAGCTCGCGCGCAGCCCGTAGGTCGCGTACGCGCCGACGGCCCACTCGCTGCGGTTGTTGGCGATGACCGCGACGCGGTCCCCCTTGCCGACGCCGAGCCCGGCGAACGCCGAGCGCGCGAGCTCGACCTCGTTGCCGAACTCCGCGTAGGTCGTCCACTTCCACTCGCCGGCGACCTTCGTCCCGAAGAGCGGGCGAGGTCCGAAGGACTTCACGGCGTGCGCATACAGCTGCGTCATGTTCTGGAACTTCGACTCGCTCGGCATTTTCGCGTGACTCCTCGAGGGGTTCCGACGTGGGGGCGAAAAACTACACCCCAGCACCGCGCGCTTCAATCACGAAGCGCGGGGAGGCTCGCAGGCGGCCTCGCGGTCGGGGTCGCTCGAGGCGTCGGCGGCTCCTTGAACCGCTGACAGATCGCGTCGAAGTCGGGCGCGACGGCCTCGTAGGCGCGGAGCACCTGCGGGTCCAGGTGCTTCGGGTCGCTGCGCCCGTCGCCCTCGGTGAGGATCCGGTGCGTCCGCTGCGCGTCGAAGGGCGGCTTGTAGGGTCGTTTGTTGCGGAGCGCGTCGTACTGATCCGCGACGAACACGATGCGCGCGGCGAGCGGGATGGCCTCCCCCGCGAGACCATCCGGGTAGCCGCTGCCGTCCCATCGCTCGTGATGGGACCTCGCCACCTGCATCCCCATGCGGAGGAACGCGTTGTGCGGATGCGCCTCCATGATGGCCGCGAGCGCCTCGGCGCCGAGGGCGGAGTGCGCCTTCATCTGCTCGAATTCCGCCGCGGTGTGCTGGGTGGGCTTGAGGAGGATCGCGTCGCTGATACCGACCTTGCCGATGTCGTGCAGCGCGCTCGCGTGAAAGAGGTTCTCGATGAAGGCGTCGTCGACGACCCCAGGAAAGGCTCCGGACACGGCCAACTGTCGCGCGAGGAGCCGGCTGTACTGCTGCACGCGCACGATGTGGTTGCCCGTGTCCTCGTCCCGGCACTCGGAGAGCTTGGCCAAGGCGGTGATCGTCGCGATGTTCGACGAGAAGATCTCGGCGATCTGGACCTGCACCTTTGCCTCGAGCTTGTGGTTCTGCCGGTCGACGGCGTCCTGGAGGCGGCGGAGCTTCAGGTGCGTCTCGACGCGCGCGAACAGCTCCTCGAGGTGAAACGGCTTGGTCATGTAGTCCACGCCGCCGACCGCGAACCCACGCACCTTGTCGTCGAGGCTGGTGTTGCCGCTGAGGAACACGACCGGGATCTGCGCGAGTAGCCGGTCTTTCTTGAGCTCGACGCAGACCTCGAAGCCGCTCATCTCCGGCATGTCGACGTCGAGGAGGACGAGCGCCGGAGGGACCGCGCGCGCCACCTCGAGCGCGAGGCGCCCTCGGGACACAGCCCGGACGCGATGCCCGCGCTGGCCTAGCGCGCTGGCCAACAGGTCCAAGTTGCTCGGCGCGTCGTCGACGGCGAGGATGTAGGAACTAGCCAGCTCCGCGGCTTCCATGAGACCTCCTCCGCGCCTGAGGGGGGGCCTCAGGCCGCTTCGGGCGCGTCGCTGCGCGCCAACGGGAGCAAATAGACGACCGAGGCGACGCTCTGATTCCTCGGGGTGCGCGGCCCCAAATGGACGTCGAGGATGGTGCCCTTCCGCGCCTGCACGGCGCTCTGGAAGGTCGTCAGCCGCTGCCGCAAGTGGGCGTCGTCACGTGCCTGCAGATCGAAGCGCCGAGTCTCGAATACGTCCATTGGAACCTCGTTGGGCATGACGAGAGAGTTCGACTTTCGCGCGCGCGCACCATCCCGACGATCCGGGGTTTGGGCCGCCGACTTCGGGGAGCGCGCGGCCCATCGGAGGCTCGTCGTCGAGGCAGCGCGAGGCTGGCGACCGCGCCCCCAAGGCGCTCCGTTCTCTGCTAGCGTGCCGCCGCGATGGCGCCGCGCATTCTCATCGTCACTCCGACCTACAACGAGCGAGAGAACCTCGAGACGTTCGTCTCGCGCCTGCACGCGGTGACGCCCGCGGTCGACGTGCTCGTCGTCGACGACTCCTCACCCGACGGCACGGGCGACCTCGCCGACGCGCTCGCCAAGAGCGATCCGCGCATCCATGTGCTGCACCGCGCGGGCAAGCTCGGCATCGGCACGGCGTACATCGCTGGCTTCGAGTACGCGCTCCGCGAGGGCTACGACGTCGTCTTCGAGATGGACACGGACCTCTCGCATGACCCGCGCTACGTGCCGGATTTTCTGCGCGCGCTCGAGGCGGGCGCCGACGTCGTCATCGGCTCGCGCAACGTCGCGGGCGGCGGAGTCGAGGGCTGGGGCGTCGGCCGGCACGTGCTCTCGAAGGGCGGTTCGCTCTACTCGCGCACGATCCTCGGGCTGCGCGTGCGGGACCTGACGAGCGGCTACAAGGCGTTCACGCGCCGCGCGCTCGAGGGCATCGACCTGCGCTCGGTGCGCAGCGAGGGCTACTCGTTTCAGATCGAATTGACGTATCGCGCGCTCCGCCGCGGCTTCCGCGTGACGGAGGTGCCGATCGTGTTCGTCGACCGCCGCGCGGGGCAGAGCAAGATGTCGCGCCGCATCTTCGCAGAGGCGGTCGCGATGGTCTGGAAGCTCCGCTTCGACGCGCTCCGCGGCAAGTTCTGACGCCCGCGTGAGACTCGGTCGCCGACGCTGAAGTTTAGAAGCGGTAGCCGACCTCGGCGCCGACGTCGAGCGAGACGACGGTGCGCCCGGGGATCACCCAGAAGGTCGGCGCGAGCAGATCGAAGGTCAGCTCGACGCGGTTGGAGATGGGGAAGCCGACGCCCGCGGCGAGGCGCACGACCGGGCCGTTCTTCGGCAGATAGCCGATCGCGAGGCGCAGCGGCACGCGGACATCGGTGCCCGAGCTGACGCGGACGCGGTCCTCGACCTGCGCGAGCATGAGCAGGTTGCTCGCGCGACCATCCTTGCCGCGCAGGTTCGCGTAGCCGAGATACGCGCCGACGCGGATGTCGGGCGTGACGCGGTAGTCGATGCGCGCGCCGAGGAGCGCGTTGAAGAAGAAGTCGCGCGACGCGCCGAAGGCGAAATCAGTTTGTACAGCAAAGACCCAGCGACGCGCGCGGCCGTGCCGACGCCGATGCGCGGGCGCGCCGGGCTGCACGGGCGGCTCTGCGCCAGCGCCGAGCTGCGCGCCGG
>CAIUAC010000794.1 GCA_903896985.1 uncultured Sandaracinus sp. | reverse complement strand
TGGCCATCGTCGAAGGCGCGCGTTAGACTGCGCGCGCTTTCACCCGCCCTCGCCTCAGGTAGGACCATCCATGTTCGCTTTTCTCGCTGTCATCTACGTCATCGTCTGCGTCTTTCTGATCCTCGTGGTGCTCCTGCAAGCGGGCAAGGGAGGCGGCATGGGCGCAGCCTTTGGCGGAGGCGCAGGCGGTAGCCAGACCGTCTTCGGCGGGGCAGGCGCTGGCAACTTCCTCACGCGCCTGACCTGGGCGAGCGCCGTGCTCTTCATGGTCCTGTCGGGGACGCTCGCGTACATGTCCTCGTCGAGCGACAAGAGCCTCGAGGAGGCTGCCCGCATCACGCACGAGCGCGAGGCTGCGCGCGACGTGAGTCACGCCCCGACGAAGGCGCCCGCGGCTGCTGGCATGTCGAGCGGCGACGGCGACGCTGGCGGGGTAGCGGCACCAACGGCGCCCCCGGCCGACGAACCGGCGCCTGCCGCCCCGTCCCCCGCAGCGCCCGCGCCCGCCCCCGCGGAGTGAGCAACACCTGACCTCGCTCGTCGGCGCTGGCTGACGAGCGAGCGGGGCCCCTCGAAGGCGATCTGGGCTCGTCGACGCTAGCCGGCGAGCGGGATCAACTCGCCGCGGTCGAGGGCTCCGAGCGCTTGCTCAGCGTCCTCGACGTAGCGGGCGTGTCCGTTGTCCGCCGACGTGCGCAGGACCTCCGCGAGAAGGCGCCGCGCCTCGTCGACCCGGCCGCCTAGTTGGTCGATCACGGCGAGCATGTACTTGCCCTCGATGATGTCCCACACGAAGCCGTGCCGCTGGGCGTAGTCGATGGCGTCGAGCACGCGCTGACGCCCCTCGTCGGAGCCGAGCTTGGTCGCGTCGATGAAGCCGAGGACGCGCAGGTTGACCATCTGGAGCTTGACGAGCCCGTGCTCGCGCGCGACCTCGAACGAGTAGCGCAGGGACGAGAACGCGCGCTTGTAGTCGCCGATTCGCAGGTACGCCTCACCGAGGTTGTGCGCGTTGGCGGCGACCTCGTAATTGAAGCCGTATTCCTTCGCGAGGTCCATCGCTCGATGGCCCATGTCGATCGTCCCGTGGTAGTCGCGCGAGTAGTAACAGACGAGCGACTCCATCTTGAGGAGCTCGCACTCGGTGAAGCGGTCCGGCCGAGCGCCCGCGAGGGCCCGCGCCTCATCGAGGGAGCGCATCCCGCTGGCGCGGTCGCCCATCGACGCGTGAGCGAGCGCCTTCGGGATGAGGCAGCGAATCTGCGCCGGCACGTCCGCCGTGTCGCGGGAGAGCGCGAGCGCCTCCTCGAGGAACGCGATCGCGCGCCGCTGCTCGCCGTTCTTGGCGGCAGCCTCCGCCTCGGCGAGCGCGGCGTCGCGCAGCAGCTCGCGGTCGCCGATGCGTCGCGCGACCTCGCGGCCGCGCTCGAGCCAGCGGCGTCCCTCGTCGAAGCGCGTCGCGTTCACCAGCAAGCGGCCGCGCATCATGGAGAAGCGCGCGATGTACTCGTCACGACCGAGCCCCTCGGCGACCTCGAGGGCGGCGGCCATATGCTCCGCGCCCGCCTCGAGCTTGCGCCCGCGGAACGCGAGGTCCCCGAGGCGCCGATAGAGCGACAGCACGCGGTCGCGGTCGGGCGACGCGATCTGCGAGACGAGCTGGATCGCCCGCGCGAGGTTGGCGATCGCGCCATCGAGCGTCTGCTCGTTCTCGAGCCGGTCCGCCGCGCGGACGAGATACTCGACCGCCTTCGAGCGGTCCCCCGCCTCGCGCCAATGATGCGCGAGCCGCTCCGCGAGCTCGTCGAGGCGCCCCGGATAGAGCTCCTCGGTGGCGCCCGCGACGGCCGCACTCAGCTCGCGCCGCGTCTCGACGGTGAGCCCGTCCTGCAGCACATCGCTCATCAGGTCGTTGACGAAGGCGTACTCGCTCGCGCCTTGATGCACGACGATGCCGCGGCGCTCGAGCAGCTGCAGCGAGGCGCCGATGTCCGCGAGCTTCTCCCCGGCGACGCGCGCGACGAGCTCCGCGGTGAAGCGCCCGCCGACGACCGCCGCGATCTGGAGGATATGACGCTGCGCGGGGCCGAGCCTCGCCACGCGCGCAGCGACCAGCCCGCGGAGAGACTTGGGGACCTCGACCTCCGCGACGTCGCGCTTGTACACGACCTTCGCGCCATGCACCTCGATGGCGCCAGCCTCGGCGAGCGCCTTCACGTACTCCTCGACGTAGAGCGGGTTGCCTCCGCTCTTGACGGTGACGTCACGCAGCAGCTCGAAGGGGACCTCGTCGGCGCCGAGACGAGTGCCGACGAGCCGCGCGACATCGTCGTCGGCGAGCGGCCCGAGGGACAGCGCCTGATGACCGCCGGACTCGCCCCAGGGGTGTGCGAAGCCTGGCCGGTGGGCGAGCACCACGGCGATCCTCGAGTCGACGGCGCCCCGGAGCAGCGCGTCGAGGAACGCCTGCGACTCCTCGTCCATCGACTCGGCCGCGTCCCAGGCCAGCACGGTCAAACGGTCCGCGGCGAGGCGCATCGCGATCTTGACGAAGGCCGCGCGCAGGGGCCGCTCCCCACCGCGCGATTCGCTCGGCTCGACCCCGAAGAGGACGCTGACGGCGTCTAGCTCTGCGGGCGAGAGGCCCAGCTCACGCAAGCGAGCGATCTTGCCGCGGACTACCGCGCCGGAGTCGAGTTCGTCGGCGCCGAGGATCACCTGGAGCATCTCGTGGACGGCCGCGAGCGGCACGTGCCGACCGTGCGGCGTGCAGGTCGCCAGATGGACGCCGACGTCGTGCTGCCCGAGCTTGAGGCGACGCAGCGTCTCGTGGAGCAGGCGCGACTTGCCGGTGCCACCGTCGCCCGTGATCGTCATGAAGCGGAGGCGCCCACGGTTCGCGAGCGCCAGAACCTCGCCGATGCGACGGAGCTCGTCGCGGCGGCCGACGAACTTGCCGTACGCCTCCGCGAAGCTCCGCTCACCGAGCAAGATGCTCGCGCCAAAGGCGTCGTGGCGCAGCGACGCAGTCTCGAAGCGCCCGCGCAGCAGCTTCTCGCTCGCCGAGGTCGCGAGCACGCGCCCCGCATCCCCCCGCGCGGCGAGGTCGCGCGCCGTCGCGACGAGGTGAGTGAAGCGCTCCTCGAGCACCGGCTCGCCCTCGAGCGTCACGAGGATTCGCCCAGCGGCGACCGCCACGCAGGTCGTCGTAGCGATCGCCGCGTCGGAGGCGGAGCCAGCGGCGCCGCGGGCCAAGCGCAAAGCGCAGCGCGCGGCGACCTCCGTGTCGCGCCCGTCGGGGTCACGCGCGCCGAAGAGCGCGACCAGCTCGCGGCGTCCGTCGCTGGTCTCGCCGCCGTCGTCGAGGCGCACGCCTCCGAAGCGCTCGACCACGCGCTCCGCGGCGCCCACGTCGAACACATCGTCGAACTCTTGCGTCAGCGCGAGCACCGTGACGTCGCGCCGCTCGGCCACGGGCCTCGAGACGCTCGGCGCCTGCGATCGACCGGCCCCCGTCGTGAACGCGCGCCGCGCGTTCGAGCGCCCCGAAGGCAGGTCGACGGGCGTCGCCGCGTGCGACTGAGAGTCCGCCTCGTCGAACGCCGCGAGAATGTGCTCGTCGCTGTCGACGACCGCGCCCGACTCGCTCGCCGCGCGGAGGTCGGCGAGGTACTCGCTGAGCTCGTGCGCGCCGACGCGCCGACCGCTCGCATAGAGGAACTGAATGAGATCCTCGTAGAGGCGTCCGGCGTTCGAGTGCCGCTCCTCCACCGAGTACGCCATCGCGCGGCGCACGATGACCGCGAGCTCCTCGGGCACCGCGGGCATCAGCTCCTCGAGCGCCCGCACCTGCCCGTCGCGGACGCGCTTGAGCGTGTCGTACGCCGACGGAGCGATGAAAGGGTTCACGCCCGAGAGCGTCTCGTAGAGCACGATGCCGACGGCGTAGAGGTCGCTCCGCCCGTCGACCTCGCGACCGAGCGCCTGCTCGGGCGACATATAGGCGTACTTGCCCTTGAGGATGCCGACCTCGTTCTCGTCCGCGACGGTCGTGCGCGCCTTGGCGATGCCGAAGTCCGTGAGCTTGACCTCGCCCTCCCACGACAGGAGGACGTTCTGCGGCGACACATCGCGGTGCACGATGTGCAGCGGGCGCATCGCAGCGTCCCGGCGGCGATGCGCGTAGTCGAGCGCCTTCGCGAGCTCGCTGACGACGTAGACGGCGAGCTCTTGCGGGATCGGCTTCCCGTAGCGACGACCGCGATGCAGCAGCGTCGCGAGGTCCATGCCCGCGACGTACTCCATCGCGATGTAGTAGGCGTCGTCCGCGCGGCCGAGGTCGAAGACCTGCACGATGTTCGCGTGCGACAGCGTGACGGCGATCTTCGCCTCGTTGATGAACATGTCGACGAACTGCGGATTCTCGCCGAGCTCCGGCAAGATCCGCTTGATGACGAGGACCTTCTCGAAGCCCTCGACCCCGTGCGACTTCGCCTTGAAAACCTCGGCCATACCGCCCCGAGCGAGGAGCTCGAGCAGCTGGTACTTCCCGTAGACGACGGGCGAGGATGGAGCGGTCGAGTGGTCCACGAGTAGCTCTGGCATGCGGTCGTGCCGCTCGGCTCAGCCCACGCGGGCCTCCCGATGCAGCCCACGCCGAAGCACCGAAGGTGCTGATAGCACAAAGGAAACCGGCCCGCTACGCCTGCGTGAGGGGCGCGTCGGCTGGCGGCTCGACGGCCGCCACGAACTGCAGCTCGTGGAGCCGCGCGTACACGCCACCCTGCGCGAGCAACGCCTCATGCGTGCCCTGCTCGACGACCTCGCCCCGGTGAAACACGAGGATCTTGTCCGCCTTGCGGATCGTGGAGAGGCGGTGCGCGATCACGATCGCGGTGCGCCCCGCGAGGACCTCGTCCACGGCCGTCTGAAGGCGCGCCTCGGTCTCGCTGTCGACGTTGGCCGTCGCCTCGTCGAGCACGAGCAGGTCGGCGTCCCGATAGAGCGCGCGCGCGAACGCGAGCAACTGCCGCTCGCCCGCGCTGAAGTTCGCGCCGCGCTCTTGGCAATGCGCCGCGAGTCCGCCCTCCCGGCCATCGACCAGGCCGCTCGCGCCGACGCGCTCGAGCGCACGCCGCACGCGCGCCTCGTCCGGCGTGGGGTCTCCGACCGCGACGTTCTCGAGCACGGTGCCCGCGAACAGGAACACGTCCTGCGGCACCACCGCGAAGCGCCGCCGCAGCTCCGCGCGCTCGATGGACCGGACGTCGCGCCCGTCGACCAAGACCGCGCCGCCGCTGACCTCGTAGAGGCGCAGCAGGAGCGCTGTGACGGTGGTCTTGCCGGCGCCCGTCGCGCCGACGACCGCGATCTTCTCGCCGCGCTTCACGTCGAAGCTCACGCCGCGCAGCACGGGCTCCCCGGGGCGATACTCGAAGCGCACGTCGTCGAAGCGGACGACGACGTCGCTCGGCACCGGCGCACGCGGCGTCGGCACGTCGACGACCGTCGGCGCGTCGGGTTCGTCGACGTCGAGCAGGCTGAAGATGCGCTCCGCCGACGCGAGCGACTGCTGCACGACGGTGTACTTCGTCGAGAGGTCACGGATCGGCACGAAGAAGCGCTGGATGTAGTCGTAGAACGCGACGACGGTGCCGACGTAGACGAGCGAGGCGGTGCGGTCGGCGAGCGCGCCGGCGCGCACTCCCGCGTACCAGAGGACGAGCGCGATGCAGGCCGCGGCGACCGACTCGACGGTCGAGTAGAGCAGCGCGTCGAACTTGATCGAGCGCTGGTTCGCGTCGCGATAGGCGCGGTTGATCAGGTCGTAGTCCTCGGCGCACGCGGCTTCCCGCCCGAACGCCTGCACGATCGCGATGCCCTGCACCTGCTCGCTGAGGTACGCGTTGAGCTGCGCGGTGCGCGCCCTGATCGCCCGAAACGCGGCGCGCGCATAGCGACGGAAGACCTCGACGACCGCCGCGAGAGGCGGCAGCGCGGCGAAGGCGACGAGCGAGAGGCGCCAGTCGAGCATCAGCATGAAGGCGACGATGCCGACGAGCATGAAGATGTCACCGACGGCGGTGACGGCGCCTGACGCGAAGATCTCCGCCAGCGTGTCGATGTCGTTCGTGATCCGCGTCACGACCCGCCCGATCGGCGTGCGGTCGAAGTAGCCGACGCGGAGCCCCTGCACGTGGACGAAGACCGCGCGCCGCAGGTCCGCCATCGCGCGCTGCCCGCCGAGTTGCATCGTGTAGACCTGCGCGAAGCGCGCGACGAACTCGACCGCGACGGCGAGGAAGAAGTAGCCGGTGATGCCGACGAGCACCGAGCTCGATCGATGCGCCACCGCCGCGTCGATGGCGCGCTTGACCAGCAGCGGGAAGAAAAGAGAGGCCGCAGCGGCGATCGGCAGAAGCCCGAAACCCGCGAGAAACAGGGAAAGGTGGGGTTTCGCGTACGGCAGCAGCCGCCGGAGCAGCACCGTATCGAGGGCTGGCGGGGCCTCCGCTTCCTCGTGGAACGCCGCGAGCAGGCGCGCCGCGCGGTCCTTGTCCTCGCCGCTCATAGGCCGAGCTCCCGCTCGAGGCGCTGCCGGGCCGCGAGCTTCGCGTAGAGACCGCCGCACGCGACGAGCTCATCGTGCGTGCCGCGCTCGGTGATCTTCCCGGCGTCGAGCACGACGATGCGGTCCGC
>CAIUAC010000793.1 GCA_903896985.1 uncultured Sandaracinus sp. | reverse complement strand
GGAGCGCGTCTTCGGCCGGCGCGCGCTCCCCGAGGGCAGCGCGGGCGACGACCGAGTGAGACGCGAGGAACTGCGCGATGTGCCGCGTGATGCCGGCGTCTGCGGCGAAGGGCAGCCCGAGCTCGACGATGCCCGCGCGGCGCCGCACGGGGCGCGCAGCGGCGTCGATCGAGGGGAAGAAGCCGTCGAGCACGACCTCGCTGACCTCGCCGCGCGTGAGCTCGGTGCTCTTCGCCGAGGCGACGAGGCGTGAGCCGCCGCCGAGCACGGTGACGCGCACGGACTCTGGCGCGCCGGGCGAGAGCATTCGCTCCTTGGCGTCGCGGCACTGCGCGACGAGCTCGCCGAAGCGCGCAGATGGCAGCGACGCGGGCTGCGCCGCGGAGGGCGCTCCGGCGCTGCTCGTCAGGCGCTGCTCTGCGCGGCGCGCGAGCGCGAGGTCCATGTTGTCGCCGCCGAGCATCAGGTGCTCTCCGACGGCGATGCGCGTCAATCGCGGTCCGCTCTCGCGCAGCTCGACCTGGATCAGCGTGAGGTCCGTGGTGCCGCCGCCGACGTCGACGACGAGCGCGAGTCGCACGCCGGCGAGCGCCTCGGCGACGTCGGCGCGGTGCCGATCGAGGAAGTGATAGAAGGCCGCCTGCGGCTCCTCGACGAGGCGCACCGCGCCGAGCCCGGCGTCGCGCGCCGCCTGCAGCGTGAGCGCGCGCGCCGCCTCGTCGAAGGACGCGGGCACGGTGAGCACGACCTCCTGCGACGCGAGCGGGTGCGCGGGGAAGCGCGCGTCCCAGCTGCAGCGCACCTGCGCGAGATAGCTCGCGCTCGCGCCGACGGGCGACACCTTCTCGACGTCGTCCGCGTGGCTCGCCGCGCTCGAGCTGCTCCACGGCAGGATGCGCGCCGTGCGGTCGACGCCGCCGTGCGAGAGCCAGCTCTTGGCGCTCGAGACGAGCCGCGCGGGAGTGCGCGCGCCGAGGGTGCGGGCGAGCGTGCCGACGACCGCGGCGGGCACGTCGGGCCCGAGCTCCGGCGCGTGCCACGGCAGCTGCACATCGCTCGGCGTCAGCTCGGCGGCGCCCGCGTGATAGCGGAGCGACGGCAGCAGCGGGCGCGCGGCGATCTCGCCTGGCGCGACGAGCTGTTGCACGTCGAAGCCGAGGACCTCGGGGACGGAGCCTTCCGTCAGTCCGGCGGTGTCTGCGTAGGCGACGACGGTGTGGGTGGTCCCGAGGTCGATGCCCACGAGGTAGCGCGTGGCAGCCATGGAGGGCGCCGACCCTAGCAGATTCGCCGCGCGGTGTCGGTCATGCCGCGCAGCGTCGATCCGGCGCGTGCGGAGAAACAGCCGCGCTCACCCCTCGAAACTGTGTCGCTAGCTCACACCCACGTTTGACACTCCGACTCCGCGTCAGCTAAGGATTGCGAGCCCGCATGAAGTCCTTCGCGCAATCCTCGGTCGTCAGCTCGTCGGTTCGTCCGATGAGCGCGTCCGTCGTGTCCGCGGTGGCCGCCAGCATTCGCTGCTCGATTATCATTATCGTGCACGAGGTGCGGGCGGTCTGATTCGATTCAACGAACCAACCGAGCCCCGCACCTCGCAAGAGGGAGCGGGGCTTCGTCGTTTCTGAGGCCCTGATCCCGCACCGAGGTGTCGTGGCTCCGTGAGGAGTCCAGCGATGCAGTCCAGTAGGGTTCTCGACGTAGAGCGCGCAGAGGCGCGCATCAGGCCGTATCTCGCGCCGAGTCCGCTCGCGTGGTGCGAGCAAGTCGGCGCTTGGCTGAAGCTCGAGAGCTTGCAGGTTACGGGCTCGTACAAGGTGCGCGGGGCGCTCAATGCGCTGCTCGCGCGCGTCGAGGCGGGCGAGCGTCGGCCGGTCGTCGCCGCGTCGGCGGGGAATCACGCGCGGGGTGTCGCGTGGGCTGCGCGGGAGGTGGGGCTGCGCGCGCTCGTCGTGATGCCGACCGACGCGCCGCGCACGAAGATCGCCGGGGCGACGGCGCTCGGCGCCGAGGTGGTGCTGCACGGCGACTGCTTCGAGGACGCCGAGGAGCGCGCGCGGGCGCTCGCCGAGGCGCACGGCGGCTGGCTGCTCTCGGCGTTCGACGACGCGCACGTGATCGCGGGGCAGGGCACGGTCGGCCTCGAGCTACTGCCGCTCGCGCCCGACGTCGTGCTCGTGCCGATCGGCGGCGGAGGGCTCGCGTCGGGCGTCGGGCTGGCGCTGCGCGCGCACGGCGTGCGCGTCGTCGGCGTGCAGGTGGAGGGCGTCGACGCGATGGCGCGCGTCTTGTCGGGGCGCCCCGCGCTCACGGAGCTTGCCCACACGATCGCCGACGGCGTCCGCGTGCGCGAGCCGGGGCAGCTGACGCGGCGGATCTGCGCGTCGGTCCTCGACGAGGTCGTGCTCGTCACCGAGGCAGAGGTGCGCCGCGCCGTCGTCGACCTCGCGCAGGGCGCGCGCGTCGTCGCCGAGGGAGCAGGGGCGCTCGCGGTCGCCGCGCTCCCGAAGGTGCGCGGCGCCCGCAAGGTCGCTGTCATCTCCGGCGGCAACATCGACCTCTCTCGCCTCAGCGCGCTGCTCTCCGCGAGGTCCGTCGGCGCTCCGCTGCCGCCCTTCGCTGCTCCTGCCTCATCCCATGGATCGCGCTCACTCGAAGGAACACTCACGTGCTGAACCGCTACAGTCGAACCGTCACGCAGGACCCCAGTCAGCCCGCTGCGCAAGCGATGCTCCACGCCATCGGCCTCAGCCGCGCGGACCTCGAGAAGGCGCAGGTCGGTATCG
>CAIUAC010000792.1 GCA_903896985.1 uncultured Sandaracinus sp. | reverse complement strand
TCGATCGTCCAGCGCCGCGGACCGCCCGGCTTCACGGCGAAGTGGCAGCGCCCGCGGCGCAGTAGCGTCACAAAGCGCGCGCCATCATTCGCGAGGACCTCCATATCCGTCCCCGCGGCGACGACGAGCCTCGAGCCGTCGTCGAGGGCGATCGGCGCGCGCGACGGCCGCAGCACCGTCGAGAGCGCGGCCTCCCCCACCGCCACACGGAGCGCGCCCGGTTGCTGCAGGGCGCCTCCCTGGAGCCGCGCGAGCACGACGAGCGCAGCCACCGCAGCGAGCACGCCCATCCCCGCGACAGCCCACCGGGCGCGGCGACGCCCGTCGGTCGCCGACGCCGTGCGCGCCTCGCCGACGCGCTGCGCTCGAATGCCCCGCCAGACGCGCGCGACGCCCGCCTCGTCGAGCGCTGGCCGAAGCTGCTGCTCGAGAGGCTCTTCAGAGCGCAGGCCGATGTCGTGCTCGGTGCTCATCGGACCTCCCCAGTGTGCCTGCGGATCTGCTCGCCTGCTGCAGAGATTCTGCGCTTGACCGTCGCGAGCGAGCAGCCGCAGGCCTCGGCGGTCTCCTCGACCGCGCAGCCCATCACGTGACGCAGCAGCCAGGCCGTGCGCAGCTCGAGCGGCAGCGCCGCGAGCGCTAGGTCGAGCAAGGCAAGCTCGGCGCGCTGCTCCGCCGTCGCGTCGTCATGCGCCTCCCCCTCGAGCGAAATGTCCTCGCCCTCGGCGTCGCGCCACGGAAAGATCAGCCCACGCAGCTTCCGCGTCCGGAAACGCCGATGCACGCGGCTCACGGCGATGCGCACCAGCCAGCCGCGAAACGCCGCTGGCTCCGCGAGCTGCGCGAGCTTCTCGAAGGCCAACAAGAACGTCTCCTGGGTCACGTCCTCCGCGTCCGCGCGGTTCCGCAGCAGGCGCAACGCCGTCCCAGCCACGAGCTGCACGTGCCGCCGATAGAGCATCTCGAGGGCCCACTGGTCGCCCGAACGCGCGCGCTGCACCAGGTCCGCGTCGGAGACCTGCTCGTCTCGCGACGGCAGCGACTCGACGACCCGGAGCTTGGGTCGGGCGGTGGCAGGGAGGGGCATCTACTTGGAAGGAGCCGCGACGGGGGCGAAACGGCTCACTCGATGGTGCGATTTCTCGTCGACCGACGCCAATGACCAGTCCGCGCGGAGGGCGCGCACGCCTCAGGGCGTCGGCGCGCCTTCGCTGATCCACGTCGAGAGCGCCCGCAGCTCCGTCGCGGTGAGCCCCGCGCTCGGGTCGTCGCGGAGGGCAGGCGGCATGGGCGCGCCTGCGACGTGCGGGTCCCCGAGGACCGTGTAGAGGAGGTAGCTCGTCTCCGGACGCCCGGCCCCGGCGACGACGTCGATCAGCGGAAGCCCGGCGAACACCGGCGCCCCAGCCCCACCGGCGGGCCCCAGGGCTCCCGACGGGAACGACCGAGCGGGGGCGTTGATCGCGGTGTCCCGCACCCCGATGGCCGACGACAGATCGAGCCCGAGCGCCGCGGGACCCGGTCCGTGACACGCCCCGCCCGTGCAACGCGCGGTCAAGATCGGGGCGATGTCCGCGAAGCCGACGACAGGCGGCTCGCCGAGGCCCGCTCCGGGGTCCGGGCCGGTGCGGAACGCCGCGACGTAGGGCTCTGCCATCGGGCGCCCGTCGAGGTCCTCGACCCCGTCGACGATGAAGCGCCACGAGACGCTCGGGTCGATCGGCTCGCCGGTGAACGGCACCGCGATGACGCTCTGCGTGAGCACGTCGTAGCGGACCGAGAGGCGCGGACTCACCACGCCCGACTCGAGCCGCACCGTCGCGCGCGACACCGTGCGCGGCAGGAGGCGCCGGTCGAGGCGCGCGACGAAGGGCCCGAGGCGCGGGAAGTCCGAAGCGCCGTCCGCGGGGCTCGACTCGAGCACCCGCGGTCCCAGCTCGTCCGCGCGGATGGGCGCCAGATCACAGCCGAGCGCCCCCGCCAGGAGCACGGCCGAACTGACACAAATCGCCAACGAAAGACGCGACAGCGCGGCCCCACCCGCCGAGGACGGAGCCGCGCTTCGCACAAGAGAACGACGCGCTGACAGCGGCCGCGTCACGCCGCCGACCCTCAGCTCTCGCTGTAGACGCCCAGCTGATCGCGCAGCGTGTCGTCGGTGATGCCGACTCGAATGTAGTCGTTCAAGCAGTCCGCGATGGTGACCAGCATCTCGTCGACACCCTTGTCTTCGATCAGCTTCGACAGCAGCGCGCGCGCTTCGCGGCTGTCGTCCTCTCTCAAGAACTGACGCACCTTGTCGATGGTGATGTCGTCGCCCTGAAAATCGATGACTGCATGCTCCAGGAGAAAGCGAACAAGCTCGCGCACGTAAAGCCTCCGTCGAAGCAGGGGTTGAGGTCCAGGGATAAGCCCAGCGGACCCTCGTTGTAGTCTCGGCCCGTCCAAACACGCAAGGCGAAGTTTTTTTGCCCGCCGAGTCACGCTCATGGCTGGTACGGTCGCGGGGATGTCCGAAACGTCCCTCCGCGTGCTGTGCGCCGCGTTTGCAGTCGTCCCCGGCTCGAGCGCGCACGCCCCCGCGATGTATGGGCTCGCAGCGGCGCTCCACGCGAGCATGGACTTCGTCACGCTCAAGGCCGAGGCGCTGCCGCACCTCGAGCGCTTTGGCCAAGCGCAGATGCTCCGCGTGCCCGTCGGCACGGGCCCGAAGACCGCACAGCGCAGCGCGTTCTCGCGCGCGATCCGTCGCCAGATGGAGTCGGAGGCGTACGACGTCGTGCACGTCCGCGGCCCGGTCGAGGGGCTCGTCGGCCTCGAGATGCGGGCGACGCAGGGCTTCAAGCTGATCTACGAGATGGGCTCGTACCCCGACGAATCGGACGGCCCCGCGGCTGAGCGAGGCTGGGCCGCCGCGCACATGACCTGCCTCGACGGCGCCGACCTCGTCATCGTCCCGAGCGAGGCCGCGACCCGCGCGAGCGCGGTGCGGTCCCACGAGCGCAAGCTGCACGTCGTTCAACCGGGCGTCGACGTGGACGCCTACGACTGGCGGGCGTTCACGCGCGAGCCGGGCACACCGACCGACACGCGGCTGCTCTACCTCGGCTCCTTCGGCGCGGACCGCGATCTTGGAACGCTGCTCGGCGCCGTGCGCGAAGTGTCGCGCCGCTTCCCAGTGCGCGTCCTGCTCGCCGGGGAGCCGGACCCAGGACGGCGTCAACGCGTGCGGCGGCTCGTGGCCGCGTTCGAGCTGACGAACATCGTGGACGTGCGCGGCGAGCCACCGCCTCTGCTCGTCCCGCAGATCATCGCCGCCGCGGATCTCTGCCTCGCGCCAGCCGCCGCCTCGCCGCGCTTTCAGGAGCACGGCGACGTGCCTCAGCCGCTGCTGGAGTACTTCGCCGGACGCCGCGCCGTCGTCGCCGCGGGCGTACCCGCCGTCGGGGAGGTGCTGCGCGACGAGCGGGAGGGGCTGCTCTACCCGCCTGGCGACCAGGACGCGCTGACCGAGTCGCTCGTCGCGATGCTGCAGGACCCGGCGCTGCGCGAGCGCACCGCCGCGCAGGGCTACGAGCGCGCGCGGTCACAGCTGAGCGCGGGCGCGCGGCGACGCCGGCTCGTCGAGGTGTACGAAGCGCTCGCCCCCGGCTCTCAGCGCCGCGATCCATGGACGACCGGCTTCGACAACGAGGGGACGGGGCAGTGGGAGCTTCCGGCCCTCGGCTCGGACGCGACGGGCGCGTTGCTGCTGCGCGAATCGAGGGTCCCGGAGCTCGACGCCGAGGTGGACGAACGGCCAGGCGCCCAGGAGACGGAGGTCCTGCTGACGATGAACGGGCCGATGTCGTCGGACGTCCAGCTGCCCTCGGACGAGCAGCGCTTCTCGGACGACCGCTCCTCGTCGGAGCGCCTGAGCCTCACCTCAGACGCAGCGGACGGCGAGGACCTCGCGGGTCACGCGCCGGACGTCGAGCAGCTCGTCTCGTTCGACCCACGCTTCGACACGAACCCCGGCGTCGAGAGCGGCGATATCCCCGGCGCCCCCACGGTCATTCGGGAGCAGTTCGACACCTCGCCCGGCGCGCGCGCTGCCCCTGGCGAGGGAGGGCACCCCGCGACGAGCGAACATCGGCAGGCGCGCGACGCCGGGCCCGGAGAGACGGGCGAGGTCCTGCCCCCCACGAACCCGGGCACGTCGACGAACGTCGCCACGGCAGACACTGCCCAGCTCGAGTCGCCCCG
>CAIUAC010000791.1 GCA_903896985.1 uncultured Sandaracinus sp. | reverse complement strand
CGTCGTGTCCGCCGAACGCAGCCCAGCCGCCGAGCGCGAGCAGCACGACCGCGGCGAGGACGGCCGGCACCAGCCACGCGGGGCGCGTCGGCTTCGCGCCGAACGCCGGGGACATCGGGGGAGGCGCCTCGCTCGGCTCCGAGAGATCGAACTCCGCGCTCAGCCGCCGCGAGTCGCCCTCGTCGGGGAGCACGCCCGACGGAGTCGGCGCCGGAGGGGGCACCGCGACCGAGGCGGGCGTGACCGGCGGTTCGACCGCGGCCGGCGAGGCGCTCGCTTCAGCCAAGCTCGGCGCTTCGACGGACGCCGCCGCCGAAGTCGGCACTTCACCTGACACCGCCGCGTCGGCCGAAGTCGACACTTCACCTGACACCGCCGCGTCGGCCGAGATCGGCACCTCGAGAGACACGGCCGCTTCGGCCGACCCAGGCTCTTCAGCCGACACCGCCGCGTCGGTCGACACCGGCACTTCGAGGGACACGGCGCCTTCAACCGCAATCGGCACCTCGGCCGAGACCGGCACTTCAGCCGAAATCGGCACCTCGGCCGAGACCGGCACTTCGAGGGACACGGCGCCTTCAGCCGAAATCGGCACCTCGACCGAGACCGGCACTTCAGCCGAAATCGGCACCTCGACCGAGACCGGCACCTCGACCGAGACCGGCCCTCCGAGCGACACCGGCACCTCCGGCGACACGACCGCTGCGGCGGGCGGGGCGATCGGCGGAGCGGCGGGCGCCTTCACGGCCTCGACCGCCTTGGGCTTCGGCACGACGAACGCCGGGCCCGCCGCCGCTGGCTTGGGCAGCGCGGACGGCTTCGGCAGCGAGAGCGGGCGCGCGAGGGGCGGCTTGACCTCGCCGAGTGGCTTGGCCGCAGCGGCCGCCGGCGCCTCGCCGATCGGCGAGCGCACGCCGGCCGCGACCTCCGTCGTCGCGATGCCTCGCCCGACCGCCAAGCAGACCTTGAGCGCGCGCCCGAAGGACGCCGCGTCAGTGAAGCGCTTCGCGGGCTCCGCGTGCAGCGCGTGCTCGAGGGTCGCCGAGTACGGGCTGAGCGCGCGGTTGACGGACGCGAGCTTGACGGGAGGCATCTGGAGGATCGCGGCGACGAGGCCCTCGACGTCGAGCGCGACGTGCGGCGGACGCCCGGCGAGGCCCGCGTAGAGCACGGCGCCGAGCGAGTAGAGGTCCGCCGCGTGGCTGTCGACGACGTCGCCCCTCAGCTGCTCTGGCGCGGCGTACGCGTACACCTGCGACGGCGCCGTCATCGACGTGCGCGCGCCGCCCTCGACGCGCCCGCGCGCGGTGGCGCGGTTGAGGGCGAGCCCGATCAGCTTCGGCACCTCGCGCCCCTTCTCGCCGACGAGGAAGATGTTGCCGGGCTCGACGTCGCCGTGCGCGAGCCCCGCGGCGTGCAGCGCGCCGAGCCCATCGGCGGCCGCGCGCACGAGCTCGACGATGCGCTCGACCGTCAGCGGCGCGTGCGTCCAGCGCGAGGCGAGCGTCTCGCCCTCGAGCAGCTCGACGACGAGGTAGGGCGTGCCGTCCTCGGCGTCCCCCTGGTCGATCGCGCGCACGACGTTCGGATGATCGACGGTCATCAGCCGCTTCGCGTGCTCGCGGAAGCGCTCCCGCACCGGCGCGGCGACGTCGTCCTCGGGCCGTAAGATCGCGACGTGCTGACCGCTCTCGCGGTCGAGAGCCGTCCACACGCTGCCGATTGCGCTCTCGCCAAGCGGTACGTGGAGCGTGTATCGTTCGCTGTAGGGCGGCACGACGGATTCTTACCACAGAGCTAACGGTGAAAGTGACCCCTCGTCAGGTGCCCCTCCTGGTCG
>CAIUAC010000790.1 GCA_903896985.1 uncultured Sandaracinus sp. | reverse complement strand
CGGCGGAGCGGGGGCGGGCGCTGGGGCGGGCGCTGGGGCTGGACCCGGCGCGGGCGTCGCGACCGTCGGGCCCATAGGATCGACGGGCGCGGGCGCGGCGACGGGCGGACGCAGGCGCCGCACCAGCTGCCCGAGCAGCCGCCTCGAGTGGAGCGGCGGCGAGGTCGACGAGAGCGCCTCGAGGACGTCGCTCGCGGACGCGGGGCGCGCGTCGCGGTCGGGGACGAGCAGGCGCTCGACGAGCGACACGAGCGCCGCGGGCGCGTGCGGGGCGAGCTCCGCGAGGCTCGCGCGCTTGCCGCCGACGAGGTTGGCGAGGGTCGCGAGGTCGGTCGGGCCGTCGAAGGGGCGCCGGTCCGCGAGCATCTCGAACGCCATCACGCCCAACGAGAACAGGTCGCTGCGCCCGTCGATGGCCCCGCTCAGCGCTTGCTCGGGCGACATATACGGGACCTTCCCCTTGATGCCGCTCGCGCTCGCGTGATCGCTGCTCGCGGGCTTGGCGATGCCGAAGTCCGCGAGCTTCACCGCGCCGTCGTACGAGAGCAGCACGTTCGAGGGGCTGACGTCGCGGTGCACGATGCTCGGGCGCCCGTCGAGGCTCGGCTCGTGCGCGTGCGCGAGCGCCGCGCAGACGTCGGCGACGATCAGCAGCACGAGGTCGAGCGGCATCGGCTGACCGAGCTTGCGCACGGCGTCGAGCAGCGCGCGGAGGTCGATGCCGTCGACCAGCTCGAGCGTCATCCACCACTGCCCGTCGACCTCGCCGAAGTCGTAGACTTGCGCGATGTGCGGGTGCGCGAGGCGCGCCGCGAGGCGGGCTTCGTTCTGGAACATCGCGACGAACGCCGCGTCTTGGCAGAACGCGGGCAGCACGCGCTTGAGGCAGACGCGCTGCTCGAAGCCCGCGGGCCCGCGCCGCTCGGCGACGAACGTCTCCGCCATGCCGCCGACGCCGAGGCGTCGCACGATCCGAAAGGCGCCGAAGTGCGGCTCGCCGGGCGTCGGGGTCAGCGGAGCACCACGCGGCGACGCTCCCCGCGCGCGAGGTCCACCGCGGTCGAGGCGGCGTCCGCGTCGGCTCCCGCGGCGACGACATGATGCCCGGGCGGCAAGGACACGGTGACCGCCGAGGAGCCCGCGCGGCGCCCGTCGATGTACACGTCCCCGTCGCTGACGACGCTGAGCAGCGCGCGGGTCGTGAGGTCGTCGTCATCGCTCGCCGCCGCCGTCGGCGCAAGCGCTGCGGCAGAGCGGGTCGTGCGGGTCGTGCGTGCGCTCGGAGGCGCTGCCTGTCGCGCGGTCTCGATGGGCGCTGCGACGGGCGCTGCGATGGGCGCCTCGGCCGGGCGTGCGACGACCACCGGCGCCGGGGGCGCGGGCACTTCGACGGCGGGCACAGCGGCCGCGGGCGCGGTGTCAGGCGTTCGCGGCGAGACGCGCGGCGCTGTGGGCGAGCCTCTTCCGGTCGTGCCCACGAACGCAGCGAGCCCCGCGGAGCCGAGCAGCGCGAAGG
>CAIUAC010000789.1 GCA_903896985.1 uncultured Sandaracinus sp. | reverse complement strand
GCCGCGTGCAGCGCGCCGCGGCAGCGTCTGCCGGGGACGCTCGTGCTCGGCGGGGACCGCACCTCGTCGATCGCGCCGGCGCCGGCCCGCGCCTCCACGCCCGGCCAGCGCTCGATGCGACCCGCTGGCGCGCCTCCCGCGACGGCGCTGGTCTCGCGCGCAGGCGCGACGGGGCTGCGCCTCTTTGGCGGAGCGGCGATGGGCGGCGGCGTCTTCGGCGCGGTGCTCGCGCTGTGGCTCCTCTCGATGCCGCTCGGCGTCGTCGTCGGCGGCGCGCTCGGCCTCGTCGGGCTCGCGGTCGGCGTGCTCGCTTGGCGCGCGGGGGGCCAGCAGAACGCGAGCGCCGCGGCCGAGGAGCGCACCGCCCGCGAGCATGCCGTCCTCGCGCTGGCGCAGCAGACCGGCGGCGTGCTCACGGTGACGCAGGTCTCGCAGACGCTCGGCTGGTCGACGGTCGCGGCCGACGCCGTGCTGACGGCGATGGCCGACGGCAGCCGCGTGACGGTCGAGGTGGACGACGACGGCCTCCTCAGCTGGCACTTCCGCGAGCTGATGCGTCAGGCGCCGCCCCGCGTGCGCGTCGAAGCCGACGCCGACGACCTCGCCGCGGAGCGCGGGGACGCCGCCGCGGCCGAGCGTCGGCAGCCGCGCTGAGCGCCTCCGCGGGGCGCCGTCCGTCCGTTACGAAACGAGAGCGTTCCGTCGGGCGCGCGCTTCGTGTAGCCTCGCTCCGCGTCGATGGAGACGAAAGGCGGGCGAGCGATGAGTGCGATCAAAGACCGGATCATGGTGATCACTGACCTGCTGCTCGGAGCGGCGTACGCGGACGACAAGCTCGCTGGGCAAGAGGAGGCCGTCGTCCGCAAGCTGCTGACCGAGCTGCTCTCGGGCGAGGCGCTCCCCGACGAGGTCGACGCGCGGATCAAGACCTTCCCCGCGGGGACCTTCGATCTCGAGGCGACCGCGGCGGACTTCGCGAAGGACCCGCCGATCAAGAAGCGCAAGCTGCTCGAGCTCGTCTCGGCCGTGAACGACGCGGACGACGAGCTCGACCTCGGCGAGGACGAGTACCTCGTCAAGCTCGCGAAGGGGCTCGGCATGAAGCCGGACGAGTACGCTGACCTCACGCTCGACGTGCACGTCGAGGACCTGAAGGTCGCGCTCAAGGACCTGCGCAGCGCGAAGTAGGCGCCGCGCGTAGTAGGCGCCTCGTACAGTAGGGGCCTCCCGCAGCGGGCGCCTCCCGCAGCGGGCGCCTCGCGCAGTAGGCGCCGCGCGCTACGCGAGGATCTCGTCGCTCGGCGCCGCGAGCGTGCCGGGCGGCGGCTCCACGCACTGTGAGAGCGCGATCACCTCCACGAGCACGGCGCGGTAGACGTCGTCGAGCTGCTCGAGGTTCGCGCTCTCGCCGGCGACCTCGAGCGCCTCTTGGATGTGCTGCTGCACGAAGTCGAGCACCGCGGGCTGGCCCATGGCGATGACGTCGTCGCTCTCGAGGACCTCGTCGGAGGAGTCTCCGCGGAGGGACTCGTCCGTCTCGAGAGAGTCGAGCGCGGCGCCGAGCGCGGCGTGATCGATCTTCGCGAGGCGCGTCGGGAACGCCTCGCGAAAGAGCAGATAGACGGCGACGATCAGGAAGTAGCCGAGCGACTGCGCGACCTCGTCCGTGCGCGCGGCGATCTCCTCGGAGAGGAACGTCGCGAGCTCAGGCTGCGTGCGGTCGAGCTCGCGATAGCCGCGGTCGAGCGCCCCCTCGAGGGCGCCCGGCTCGTCGAGCGCGCTCTCGACCTCGGCGACGGCGGTCTCTTCGACGACCGCGTGAGGCGGGACGGGCCGAATGGCCGCGCGCTGAAGGAACTGCATCACTCGTCGTAGAACATCGGCGCGCGCTTGCGGATGAACCGCAGCACGAGCTCGCGCGCGTCGTGCTGGAGCCCCGACTCGAACTGCACGCCGATGCCGGGCTCGGAGTCCGTGGCGAAGTCGAGCGGGTCGCGGACGAAGCGGACGACGCCGTTCACCTTCGTCTCGAAGCCGCCGGGCAGCGTCACCGTGACCGTCACGGGCTGCCCGCGCTCGAGCGAGGTGTAGGTGGCGATGAAGACGCCGCCCTCGGCGATCTCGCCGGAGAAGCCGACGAAGAAGTTCGACTCGGTCGTCGCGCCGATGTTCGCCTCGAGCTCGGCGCGCGGCAGATCGTGGCGAGCCGCGAGCGGCGGGCTCGAGTG
>CAIUAC010000788.1 GCA_903896985.1 uncultured Sandaracinus sp. | reverse complement strand
CGATGGAAATCGGCAGGGCGAGGCCGGGCTGAATGCCGGAACAACGGAATTAGAGAAAGACGGCAAAAGACGACATCAAGCGCGGCGCGCGCCATGAAGTCCTGCGCTTCCGCCCCACCCCCGCGCCTAATCGCGTCGCCTTCGATAGAGGGTATTTCGGCTGATCCCGAGCACGCGCGCCGCCTCGGACAGGTTGCCCTGACACAGCTCGATCGCGCGCTCGATCGCCTGCCGGGAGAGCGACTTGAGGTTCGCGATACCGGACTCCGGCGGTGCGGCTTCACGGGCGGACTCAGCGGGCAGGGGGCGCCGCAGCGCCGCGAGAAGGTCGTCGGGCAGATGGTGCCAGTCGAGCACGCACTCGTCGTCGTCGAGCAGCGCGCAGGCGGTGCGGAGCGCGTTGAAGAGCTGCCGCACGTTGCCGGGCCAGCCGTACGCGCAGAGGGCCTGCAGCATCGGGGGCGCGATGCTCAGCGCGCGCTCGGGCTGCAGCTGACGTAGCTCACGCTCGATCAGCGCCATCAGGTCGGTGCGCTCGCGGAGCGCGGGCAGGCGCAAGGTCAGCCCGTTGAGCCGGTAGTACAGGTCCTCACGGAAGCGCCCCGCGTGCATCTCGGCGGGGAGATCACGGTGCGTCGCGCAGACGAGCGCGAAGTCCACGGGCACCGGCTGCCCGCCGCCGAGCGGCGTCACCACGCGGTCCTGCAGCACGCGCAGCAGCCGCGCCTGGAGCAGCAGCGGCATATCGCCGATCTCGTCGAGGAACAGCGTGCCGCCCTCGGCCTCGCGGATGCGCCCCGGGGCGCCCTCCTTGCGCGCGCCGGTGAAGGCGCCGCCCTGATAGCCGAACAGCTCCGCTTCGATCAGGTGCTCAGGCAGCGCAGCGCAGTTGACCGCGACGAAAGGCTTGTTCGCGCGCGGGCCGCTGAGGTGCGCCGCGCGCGCGAGGACCTCCTTGCCGACGCCCGACTCGCCCTGAAGCAGCAAGGCGATCGACTTGCGCAGCACCTTTCGAGCGCGGTGGATCGCGGCCTGGAGCTGAGGGTCCCCCGTGTCGAGCGCCGTCAGCGCATCGCGCAGCGGCGGCGCAGCCTCGTCGGAGACTTGCGTCGACGCCCCTCGGACAGGCGTGTAGCGCGCGAGGTGCGAGGCCTCCACGCGCAGCCAGACGCCGCGCCCGCTGCGCGTGTGCACGAGGTGCGCGGCGCCGTTCTGGCGCAGGCCCCACTCGCGCAGTCGATCGAGCGGCTCGGCCAGCACGGTGTCGAGGCGGGTGGTCATCAGGTCCGCCCAGCGCAGCCCGAGCAGCTCGAGCGCGGCGGCGTTGGCGCCCGCGAGCAGGCCGTCCTCGTCCACGGCCAGCAGGCCCTCGGCGACCGTGCCGAGGCCCTCCGGCAGCCGATGAAACCGCAGGCGCAGGCCGCTCCACTGCCGCTGTCCGTGGCGCGTGTCGAACAGCCTGTGCTCGATCATGCGCGCCGCCGAGCGCACCAGCCCGAGCGTGTGCGGGTGATAGCCGCGATGATCACCGGAGACGTCCAGCGCGCCGAGCACCCGCCCGCGCGGGTCGTGGATCGGCACCGCTGCGCAGGTCAGGAAGCCATTGCGCTCGAGGTAGTGCTCCTCGGCGTGGACGACGACTGGCTCGTCGTCGGCCAGCGCTGTGCCGATGGCGTTGGTGCCGCGGTATTGCTCGTTCCAGACCGCGCCAGGCCGCAGCGCGACGCGCTCCGCCCGACCCACGAAGTGCGGGTCCCCCTGGCTGTGCAGCAGCATCCCGTCGGCGCTCGCCAGGATGCTCATGCTGGCGCTGTCGCGGGTCTGCTCGTGCAGAAACTCCATCACCGGCTGCGCGTGCGCCACGAGCTCCCGCTGCCGCTCGAGCTCGCGCGCGAGCTGCGCGCCCGAGGCGTGCGGCGAGCCGAGCATGCGTCCGTGCGGCTGCAGCCCGGCGTCCCAGCTGCGAGTCCACGAGCGCGCGAGCGCAGGCGTGAGGAGCTGTGCGGGCACTCGCCCCGTGCGGAGGAGCAAACGGCGCGCTTCGCGTAGGCGGCTGTGGGCCGTTCGGTCCGGCAGGGCAGGTGAGCTCATCGTCGCTCGTCTCCTCGATCGGGTGTGCAGCGCGCGCGCAGCCTCTCTCGCCGCGGGCCCGCGCATCGGGGATTGTGCCACAGCGCCCAGGCCGATTTGACCCGGATTGGGGCGGAGGTTGTTCCGTTTCGACACAGCCTGTCCTGTGGCGCGAGACAGCGCGCGTATGCCCCGGACGGACGCGCAGGGTGGGTTTCGACCGCGCCGGCGCCATTCACGGCTCATTCGACGGACTGGCACACACCGTGCTCAAGCACGCCGCGCGAACGGTTGGCGTGACCCTCGCGGCGCGCCCTCCACACCCCTCATCACCGCTCGGGAGACACAGATGATTTACGCCGCCCCAGGCTCCGCAGGAGCCAAGCTCACCTACAAGCCCCGCTACGACAATTTCATCGGCGGCAAGTTCGTCGCGCCGGTCGACGGGCAGTACTTCGACGTGATCACGCCGGTGAGCGGCAAGGTCTACACGCAGGCCGCGCGCTCGACGGCGGCGGATATCGAGCTCGCGCTCGACGCGGCGCACGCGGCCGCCGATGCGTGGGGCAAGACCTCCCCGACGGACCGCTCCAACGCCCTGCTCAAGATCGCCGATCGCCTCGAGGCCAACCTCGAGCTGCTCGCCTACGCCGAGACGGTGGACAACGGCAAGCCGATCCGCGAGACGCTCAACGCCGACATCCCGCTGACGATCGATCACTTCCGCTACTTTGCGGGCTGCGTGCGCGCCCAAGAGGGCGCCCTCAGCCAGCTCGACGAGACCACCGTCGCGTATCACCTGCACGAGCCGCTCGGCGTCGTCGGGCAGATCATCCCGTGGAATTTCCCGATCCTGATGGCCGCGTGGAAGCTCGCCCCGGCGCTCGCCGCGGGCAACTGCGTGGTGCTCAAGCCGGCGGAGTCCACGCCGATCAGCATCCTGATCGTCGCGGAGCTGATCGCCGATCTGCTGCCGCCCGGAGTCCTCAACATCGTCAATGGCTACGGGCGTGAGGCCGGCCTGCCGCTCGCTACCAGCAAGCGCATCGCCAAGATCGCGTTCACCGGCTCGACGGCGACGGGGCGCGTGATCGCGCAGGCGGCCGCCACCAACCTGATCCCCGCGACGCTGGAGCTAGGCGGCAAGTCGCCCAACATCTTCTTCGCGGATGTGATGGACCAGGACGACGGCTACCTCGACAAGGCGATCGAGGGCTTGGTGCTGTTCGCCTTCAACCAGGGCGAAGTCTGCACCTGCCCGTCGCGCGCCCTGATCCAAGAGAGCATCTACGAGCGCTTCATGGAGCGCGTCCTCGCGCGAGTCGCGGCCATCAAGCACGGCTCTCCGCTCGACACCGACACGATGATGGGCGCGCAGGCGTCGAAGGAGCAGCTCGCCAAGATCCTCTCCTATCTCGAGATTGGTAAGGCGGAGGGCGCCGAGGTGCTGATCGGCGGCGAACAGGCGCAGCTCGAGGGTGAGCTCGGAGGTGGCTATTACGTCCAGCCCACGCTGTTCAAGGGCCACAACAAGATGCGGATCTTCCAAGAGGAGATCTTCGGCCCCGTGCTCGCGGTCACGACCTTCAAGGACGAGGCAGAGGCCTTGTCCATCGCCAACGACACCGCCTATGGGCTAGGCGCCGGAGTGTGGAGTCGCAATGGCAACGTGGCCTATCGCATGGGCCGCGCGATCAAGGCCGGGCGCGTCTGGACGAACTGCTATCACGCCTATCCCGCGCACGCGGCGTTCGGTGGTTACAAGGAGTCGGGCATCGGGCGCGAGACGCACAAGGTGATGTTGGATCACTACCAACAGACCAAGAACCTGCTGGTCAGCTACAGCGAGAGCAAGCTCGGCTTCTTCTGAGCGCCGAATAGGTGGTTCCATCGAGCGTGACGGTGACTCCGTGGCCGAGGTCCTCGGCCGCGATCACCGCCACGCGCGACGGTCGCTAGGTTCGTGCGGCGCCCCGCGCTCGCTCAGCGCGAGGAGGCGAGGGCCCGCTCGATGGAGAGCAGACGCTCGAGGAACAAGTCCTCGCCATCCTCGAGCGAGATCCACTCCTTCCCGCGCTGGAGAACGAGCTCCATGCGTTTGGCGTCGATGACCAGCGTGCCGAGGTGATAGACGGCCCCGACCTGTTCGCCCGCGCGATTGCCGAATCGCTCGCCCTTCCGCACGATCCGCGCGACGAGGTCGGCCACGTCGGCGACGCGCTCGGGCGGGTCCACGCGGATGCGCACGTCTTCTCCGGTGAAGTCCTCCCCCCGTAGCTTGCCGTACGCCTTCGAGGCGACCTCGACCTGTCGCGCGTCGCCGGGGGGCTGGTAGTACGCCCCAGCGCAGCCCCAGCCGGGCACGTGGCCATGCCCCGACCAATAGAACGCTGACCAGCTCAGGCGCTGCGTCCCGTACCAGCGCAGGAGGGTGATCAGCGGCTCGAGCTCGTCGAGTGACACGCTGATCCCGGTGCCGACTCTCCCGAGATTGCGTGTGAGTCGCACGTCTCCGGCGGCGACGCGCGCTCGGATGCGGTTCCAGCCGCATCGATAGGAGTTGACCGGGATTCCGTCGGCCCGCCAACGGCGGCCACACGTCACCAACACATCATCGGATTCGCAATCTTCGTCTGTCGCCATGAGTGCCTCCTTCCATCGTGGACGAGGTCGGTGGACCTCGTTTTCAGGCTTTGCCACCGTGCCGCTTCGCGGTCGGTTGGTCGGGTTTCGCAGGGCCTGTCCCTCCACCCGTCTTGATGAAAAGCGCTCCGTGGGGCGGCGCTCTCTCTCGTTTTGACGCAGCCGGAAGCGCGCCATTCACGCCGCAGAAAAAAAACTCACACATCGCCCGACCGCGCGGACCTCGCCTCGGCCAATGACGCCCTCGCGCGCGTGGCGTACGCTCCCCCCGTGCGCGCGCTGCAATACGGAGATGACCGGCTCCGGCTCCACGCGGACATCGACGCCGTGGAGGTGTCGCCGGACGGGCGCCTCGTCGCGCTCGGGTCGAATGTGGAGACAGCGGTCTGGACGCTCCCCGAGGGGCGGCTCGTCGCGCGGGTGCGGCAAGCCGCGCACAGCCTCGCGTTCTCGCGGGATGGCGGGACGCTCTGGCTCGCGTACGGGCGAGTGTTCTCGTGGACCGTCGGCGCGCCGGAGGTGACGCAAGCCCTTCCGAGCGCCGACCTCAGTTCGCCCGTCGCGCTGTCCCCCGACGGGCGCACGCTCGCCGCGGGGCGCGCGAAGTTCGACGCGTGGGAGGTCGTGCTCTTCGACGTGGAGAGCCGGCGGGAGCTAGGCGCGGTGGGGCACGACGTCGCGCACCTCGTCGGGCTCTCGTTCTCGCGCGACTCGCGGTGGCTCGCCGTCGGCGGCAGCGCGCACGCGGTCGTGGTCGACGCGCGGAGCGGCGGCGAGGTGCGCCGTGCGCAGCCGCAGCGCGCGGGGCGCCGCGTGGAGGTCGCGTTCTCGCCGCGTGAGGACCTGCTCGTGGTCGCGGCGGCGGGCTCCGATGCGCTCTCGTGCTTCGTCGGCGACGAGCCCGCGCGCGTGCTCCGGCTGCCGTTCGAGCTGGAGTCGTTCGGCTTCATGGCGGACGGCGCAGAGCTCTGGGTGCGGCACTCGTTGAGCGGGCCAGTGGCGCTCGTCGACGTGCGGACCGGAGCGCTTCGCGCCGACGAGGTCTCGCCCCGCGGTGGCCGCGCGTCGGTCGCCGCGAGGCCGGGTGGGGGGCTCGTCGCCGCGGCGTATCGGCACGCGCGCGTCCTCGAGCCGGGAGGCGAGTCGCCGCTCCCGACGCCGCCCGGGCACGGCTCGGGCGTGTCGTCGCTCGCCTTCAGCTCGGCTGGCGCGCTGCTCGCCACGGCGGGCGGCCACGACAAGACGGTGAACCTCTGGGCGAGCGAGTCCGGCGAGCACCTCCGGGCCATCCCCGGCCACGCCAATTACGTCGCCTCGCTCTCGCTCTCAGTCGACGACGCGCTGCTCGCGAGCGGCGGCATGGACGGCACGCTGCGCCTCTTCGACGTCGGCACGGGCGAGCGTCGGAGCGCGGTCCCGAACGCGCACGACGGCCGCGACCTCGCCGCCGTCGCCTTCGACCCAGCGGGCGCCTGGCTCGCGACGCTCTGCCGCGCCGGGTCGGTGGTGCTGCGCGATCCGCTGACCGGCGAGGCGCTGCAGGAGTTGACGGCGCCCTCCAAGGAGCCGGGGCACTTCTGGGCGGGCGCGCTCGCGTGGTCGCGCGACGGCGTGCTGCTCGCGTCGCTCGGCGGGCGTGACCGCGTCGTCGTGCACGAGGTCGCGACCGGGCGCGAGGTCTTCGCCGCGAAGGCGACGTGCTGTGGTGCGCTCGCCTTCGCGCAGCACGCGCCTTGGCTCGCGTATCGGCTCGATGGGCAGGTCCTCGTGCACGACCTCGCGAGCGGGACGCAGCGCCGCGCCTACGACCTCGCGCTCGTGGAGTGCCTCGCGTTCGACGCCGACGGGCACCTCGCCTGCGCGGCCTTCGCGAGCCCGGTCTGCGTCTTCGATCCGCACTCGGACGCGCCGCCCGTCACGCTCGACGCCGAGGACCTCGCCGCCGTCGTCTGCTTCGCCCCCGATGGGGCGCTCGCGCTCGGGCGCTCGAACGGCGTGACGACGCGCTGCGCGGTGCCGTATCCGCCGCCCTCGGCCGCCGCGCGGCGCGAGGTGCTGCGGCGTGAGCAGAGCGCCGTCGCGCGCGAGGTGCTCGCGCGGCTCGCGCGGCAGGAGGGCGCTGGCGGCTACCGCGACGCGCGCGCGGCGGAGCTTCTCGATGACGGGACGACGCTGCACCTGAGCCGCTCGCCGCACGCGGTCGTGCTCGGGCTGCGGGTGCCGGACGCGGGCCGCGTCGGGCTGTCGGTCGGGATCTACGCTGCGTCCGCCGCGCCGGTGTCGGCGCGGGTCGATGCGGACGTCGGCTCGTCGTTCGCGCGCCTCGCCGCGTGGGTGCGGGCGCGCCTCGACAGGCAATCGCCGGCTGCGCGCGCGGCCTCTGCGTGGGTCGCCGCTGCGCTCCGTGACGAGCGCGCCACCGTCACTCGGGTTCGCGAGGCTGAGGCGGCGTTCGAGCTCGAGGTGGAGCTACGGGAGCCGCCGACCCACGAGGCGCTCCTCGCGCTGCTCGGGGCGTGCCTCCGGCGGACGAGGGAGCGCTGAGCGCGTCGCGCCCCAGCCGCGCCCTCGGTCAGCTCAGCTCAGCCGACGGCGACGGCCGCGAGGGCGAGCGCGGCGATGGCTGCGAAGAAGGCGACGCGGACGATGGTCTCGAGGGGCAGTGCCATGCGGCGCCCCTGTGCAGGCCCCGTGCCGCGGGCTAGGCCCCGAAAAAGCCGCCCAATTGCCTCAACGTCGGTCGGTCGAGGCGTGCGGCCCGCGCAAGCCCTGCATTCCCCCATCGGGAACGGCGCAAGGATTGCGCGTCCCCTCCGCCCCCTCGAGCGCCGCCTCCCGTGCCGCCCCGCCCGCTCAGTCCGCGTAGAAGATGGTCTCGCAGGGCAGGGTGGTGCCGTTCCACCGCATCAGGCGGGTGCGCGGCTTGCCGTCGGTCGTGTAGTCGATGACGACGTAGGTGAGCCCGCTGTCCTGCCCGAGGTGGCGCAGGTCGAGGTTGATCATCTTCATCCAGGTGCCGCTGTTGACGAGCACCTTGTTGCCCGGCATCGCGCGGAACCGCGGCGAGTGGCTGTGCCCGACGATCAGCGTGTGCACCCCGCGCACTCGCCGGAGCGCCCGCGTCGCAAGCTCGTCGTAGCCGCCGAGCGCGACGATCTCCTCGCGCAGCAGCGTGAACACGTTGCGGATGCGCTCGCTCCACGCGCGGATCGTGAAGACGCGATGGCGCATGAAGTGGAACGTCGAGCGCGCCAGGAAGCGCACCGAGAAGCTCGTGTCGAAGAGCAGCCCCGCGGCGAGAAAGCGCGACAGCGGCTGGATGCGGTCGATGTAGCTGCGCTCCTCCTTCGCGGGGTTGAGCACCTCGAGGATCCAGAGCGTGCCCCACGGCAGATCGAGCACGTCGCGCCCGTCGCGGCGCTTGCGCGTCATGCGCGCGTAGTCGACGCGATGGATGCGCTCGAGCTGATGCCCGTGCCGGATCTGGATGCCCTCGGGCAGATGATAGGTGTCTGTCTGCGTGATGAAGCGGACACGCTCGCCGAGGACGCCCGGCGCGACTCGGCGCCGGAACAGCTCGTGCGTCGCGGGGAACCACATATCGAGGTCGTGGTTGCCGGGGATGTACGTCAGGCGCCGCGAGGGCTTCTCGAGGAACTCGCGCACGGCGTTGACGAAGCGCGGGTGCCCGTCGAGGCACTGCCGCAGCTTCTCGACGGCGACCTCGGCGGTGATCTCGAGCGGCCACTCGCCCTCGACCTTCACCTTGAGCAGATCGAAGATGTCGCCGTTGAGGACGAGCTCCGTCTCGGTGTCCGCGCCCGCCTCCGCGTCGTAGTGCGCGAGCAGCTCCGCGAAGCGGTCGTCGTGGAGGAAATCCTCAAACGGATTGAGCTCGCCCTGCCGCACTCCGGTGCCCAGATGCAGGTCGCTCACCACCAGGCGGAGCAGGGGCATAGCTTGACTTGGCTGGTGGTAACCCGATACTCGCTAGGAAGCCACTAGCTTGATGCGAGGTCTACCGATGCAGGAGTCCATGATGCGCCGTTCGACGATAGGTGGCCTGCTCGTGCTCGCGATGGTGTTCGGGGGCGGCTGTGATGGCTGCGGCCGGACCAATCCCATCGCGATGGACCTCGACCTCGGCTTGCCCCCGCCCGACGGCGGACCGGTCACCGAGGACCTCGGCCCGATGTTCCCGGACACGGGCATCGGGATGGGCGAGCTGCTGATCACGCGCGTCGTGCCGGATCACGGCCCGTACCGCGGCGGCAACACCGTCGTGCTGCGCGGCAGCGGCTTCTCGCTCGACGCGGTCGTCACGTTCGCGGGGCGCATGGTGCAGCCGGCGGACATGGAGCTGATCGACTCGCGCCGCCTGCAGGTCGTCGTGCCCGCGGGTGAGGTCGGCCCGGCCGACGTCGCGATCACGCTCGGCGACGCGTCGGTCACGCTGCCGGCGGGCTACACCTACGACGCCATCTACGTCGAGCCCGAGCGCGGCTCGGTCGCGGGCGGAACCTTCGTCAGCATCGTCGGCTCGGGCACGAATTTCACCACGGGCGACACGGTCACCTTCGGCCGCTCGGCGTGCACGGAGATCGCCGTCGTCTCGCCGACGCGCATCACCTGCAAGACGCCGCCGCTCTCGGCGAGCACGGTGGACGTCACCGTCACGCACACCGCCGATGGCTCGACGCTCGTCGCGCCGGACGCGTACACCTACTACGACACCTCCGATCCCTTCGGTGGCGGCCTCGGCGGCGGGCCCGTCAACGGGAGCGTCAACGTCACCGTGCTCAACGCGACGACGGGTGACCCGGTCGACGGCGCGACCGTCTTCCTCGGCAACGTCGGCGGGCCGTACGTCGGCGACACCGACGTCGGCGGGCGCATCACGTTCTCGGGCGCGGACCTGATGGGCGCGCAGGTCGTCACGGGCAGCAAGTTCTGCTTCGAGAAGACGACGTTCGTCGCCGCGGACGCGAGCGATGTGACGATGTTCCTCGTGCCGTGGACCGACCCGATGTGCGGGATGGGTTCGGGCACGCCGCCGCCTGGGCGCGGTCGCAGCGGGTCCTTCATCAGCGGCTCGCTGATCTGGCGCGGACCGAGCGAGTTCTCGCCGAACCCGTGGCTCAACATCCCGCCCGCGCGCGCCAACGAGATCAAGGTCGCCTACGTCTACGCGACGCAGCCGAGCGTCGACGTCACGAACCCGGATCCGGCGTCGGGCGGCGCGATCCAGCGCGTCCTCGAGGAGATCGCCGACCCGCTCCCCGCCGATGAGCGCGGCTATCCGTACCGCATCTTCGTCCGCCCCGGCGGCATGGCCGTCTACGCGCTCTCGGGCCTCGAGAACACCACGACGGGCGAGTTCATCCCGTACGTGATGGGCATCGCGCGCAACGTCCTCGCCGGCCCCGGCGAGGAGATCGTCGACCAGGACATGATCATGAACATCACGCTCGACCGCTCGGTCGACGTCGTGATGACTGAGCTGCCGGCGTCGGCGCGCAGCGGCCCGAACCGCTACAAGGTGCGCGCGGCCGTGGACCTCGGCGGCGAGGGCGTGATCGTCCGCGTCGTCAACGGCGTCGAGATCGACACGCTCCGCCGGCGCAGCAACGACGGGCCGTTCCGCCTCGTCTCGCAGCCGGCGCTCTTCGACGCGCTCTCGGATGGCCGCTACCGCGTCGAGGCGGGCTGGTTCACGGGCGACTACGACAGCCTGCCGTACACGCAGATCGTGCGCACCGGCATCGTCGGCGTGGATCGCCCGATCGCGATGAACGGCTTCCTCGGCATCCCGACGGCGACCTCGCCCGAGTACGGCGCGCCGCTCCCCGCGGACCGTATCCTGCGCTGGACCGCGGATGGCCCGACGCCGAGCCTGCACGTGCTCCTGATGAGCGGCGGCGACGGCAACCCCGCCTGGCGGCAGTTCTTGCCGGGCGATGTGTACGAGGCGCCGATCCCCGACACCACGCCGCTCGGCGTCGCCGACATCGCGACGGGCGACATCGTCTGGCAGGTCTACGCCGTGACGATCCCGGGCTTCGACTTCGACACGTTCAGCTATGCGTATCTGAGCGACCGCTATTGGGAAAAGAGCGCGGTCGACTTCTTCACTGCTCAGGCGAACTAAAGTGCGCAACATCCTCGTTTCACTCGCGCTCACGGTGCTCGCCGGGGCGTTGTTCATGGCCTGCACGAAGGGCCCGGTCGTCCCTCCTCATATGGACGGCGGCGCGAGCGACGCGCACTCGCCGTTCATCGACGGCAGCTTCGTGTGTCAGTCGGAGGCGGACCAAGCCTGCGACGGGAACGTCTACAGGAGCTGCGTGCGGGACGGCGAGTTCCTCTCGCAGCGCGGCCTCGACTGCGGGCTCGATGGGCGGATCTGCGTGCCGAATCTCTGGTGCGTGGTGTGCCGCCCGGGCGAGGTCGGCTGCTTCAACGGGGACGCGGCCGTGTGCCGCGCGGACGGCAGCGGCTGGGACGTCAGCGAGGTGTGCGACCTCAGCGCGGGCTTCGCGTGTCAGGACGGCGCCTGTCAGAACCTCTGCGAGGTCGCGACGCGCACGCGCAGCTATCAGGGCTGCGAGTTCTTCGCGGTAGACCTCGACAACGCCTCGCTCGGCGCGGGGCGCGACGCCTCGGCGCAGCAGTACGCGGTCGTCGTGTCGAACGCGGGCACGGTCGCGACCGAGGTCGTCATCACGCAGAACGACGCGGCCCCCGGCGCGCCGGTCGCGGAGACTGAGGTCGATCGTCAGACCGTGCTGCCGGGCGATCTCGAGGTCTTCTTGCTGCCGCAGCGCGAGGTCGATGGCCGCACGGCGCGCGGGCTCATCGCGGGCATCAGCGAGGGCTCGCACACCGCCCTCACCTCGGCCGCGTACCGCGTGAAGTCGACGCTGCCGATCGTCGCGTATCAGTTCAACCCGCTCGACAACGTCGGCGTGTTCTCGAACGACGCCTCGCTCCTCATCCCGACGTCCGGCGTCGACGGGCACTACACGGTCGTCGGTTGGCCGCAGACGATCGCGAACTCGACGAACCCCGAGACTGACTTCGACCCCTCGGTGACCGACGAAGACCTCCGCGCGTTCCTGACCATCGTCGGCACGCAAGAGGGCACGACCGTCAGCGTCGACCTCGGCGCGCAGTCGATTCAGGTCGTCGGGCTGACGCCGGGCACCTACCTCGGCGGGGGCGAGGTCGTCCACGTCACGCTCGGGCCGTACGACGTGCTCAACCTCGAGACGCAGGCGTTCAACGCGGACTTCACGGGCTCGATCGTGGACGCCGACAAGCCCGTCATCGTCTACGTCGGCAGCGAGGCGTCGGACGCGCCGCGCTTCGGGACGCTCGCGACGCGGCAGTGCTGCGCCGATCACCTCGAGGAGCAGCTCGCGCCGGACTCCACGCTCGGCACGGACTTCGTCATCGGGCGCGCGCCGCGTCGCACGAACGCGCTCAACGCCGCCTTCCTCAACCCCCTCGCGGACAGCGTCGCCGAGGTCAACGAGCCTGAGTGGGTGCGCATCGTGGCCGTCAGCGACACGACGACCATCCGCACGACGCTCCCGCCGCCGAACGACGTCGTCGTCGTGTACCCGCGGGAGGACGTCATCCTGCGCGCGGACCAGGACTTCCAGATGACCGCCGACCGCCCTGTCGCGGTGCTGCAGGCGATCAGCAGCCAAGAGGCGACGGGCATCCCGAACTACTACCCGGGCGGCGACCCGTCGATCATCATCGTGCCGCCGATCGCGCAGTGGCGTCAGGACTACGTCCTCTTGACGCCCGACCAGTACGCGTTCGACTTCCTGACGATCATGGCGCCGGCCGCCGCGCGCATCATGCTCGATGGCTCGCCGCTTCCCCCTGAGTGCACTGCGAGCCCCGGGGATGGCGTCGTGCGTCGCGCGGGCGATCCGCCGCCGACCTACCTCGTGTATCGCTGTCAGCTGAGCTACCCGGACGTCATCGGCTTGCCGAACGTGCGCGTCGAGGATGGGGAGCAGAACGACGGCGTGCACACGCTCGTCTCCGACCTGCCGGTCGCGGTCGTCGTCACCGGCTTCGATGCGTTCGTCAGCTACGCCTACGCGGCGGGCATGAACCTCAGCCGCATCAACTGAGCCCGGCCGCGGGGCGCGCGACGATATCGAGGCGGCTGCGTCTCGGATATCCTCGCGCGCACCATGCACGACCCTTCGCTCGCCGCTGAAGCTCTGGCGCTGCTGCCGCCGGACATCGCGACCTCGCCGCTCTTCTCGGCGGATCTCGCGCCCGTGCCGCCGAGTCGCCGCACGTGGAACACGTACTCGTTCGCGGCGCTGTGGATCTCGATGTGCCACTGCATCCCGACGTACACGCTCGCGGGCGGGATGATCGCGGCGGGGATGAGCTGGTGGCAGGCGCTCTGCACCATCGGTGTCGGCACGATGCTCGTCCTCGTGCCGATCCTGCTCAACGCGCACCCGGGCACGAAGTATGGGCTGCCGTTCCCCGTGCTGGCGCGCGCGTCCTACGGCACGACGGGCGCGAATTTCCCCGCGATGCTGCGCGCGGTCGTCGCGTGCGGCTGGTTCGGCATCAACTGCTACTTCGGCGGTGAGGGGGTGTCGACCGTGGTCGAGGCGATCTGGCCCGGCTGGGGACGTCTCGGCGGAGGGCTCGAGATCCTCGGCTATCCGCTCCCGCATATGCTCGCGTTCAGCGTGTTCTGGGCGCTCAACGTCTTCGTGATCTATCGCGGGATGGAGTTCCTCCGCGTGTTCGAGAACTGGGCGGCGCCGCTCGTGCTCGTGATGGCGGCGGGGCTGCTCGTCTGGGTCGTCGCGCGCGCCGGGTTCGGCGACATGCTCTCGCAGCCGTCGACGCTCGACACGAGCGCGAAGTTCTTCGCGGTGTTTCTCCCGTGGCTGACGGGCGTCGTCGGCTTCTGGTCGACGCTGGCGCTCAACATCCCGGACTTCACGCGCTTCGGGAAGGGGCAGCGCGAGCAGATGCTCGGGCAGGCGCTCGGCTTGCCGACGACGATGATCGTGTTCTCGGCGATGGCCGTGATCATCACGAGCGCGGCGCGCGCGCTCTTGCACGGGCTGCCGCCCGACGAGCTCGCCGCGCTCTGGGATCCGGTGAAGATCCTCGCGTGGATGACGACGGCGACGCCGCCGCCGGGGCTCGACGCGCCGCTCTTCGCGTCGGGCGGGACGCGCGTGCTCGTCGCGCTCCTCGGGGTCGTCGGCGTCGGCGTCGCGAGCATCTCGGTCAACATCGCGGCGAACGTCGTGTCGCCCGCCAACGACATCGCGAACCTCGCGCCGCGGAAGATCTCGTTTCAGACGGGCGGGCTGATCACGGCGGTCGCTGGGTTCCTGTTCATGCCGTGGAAGCTGGTCAGTCACGGCGTGATGGACTGGCTCGTCGGCTACAGCGCGCTGCTCGGGCCAATCTGCGGGATCATGCTGATCGACTACTGGGTGCTGCGAAAGCAGACGCTCGATGTGCCGGAGTTGTATCGGCCCAATGGCAAGTTCGCGGGCGTCAACTGGATCGCGGT
>CAIUAC010000787.1 GCA_903896985.1 uncultured Sandaracinus sp. | reverse complement strand
GCGGTGCGCTCCAGCTCGAGCACTTCGTAGTAGTCACGCTTGGACATGCGGCGGCGCCAAGGTAAGGGACCCGGCGGGAACGTCAAGAGGCGCGGCGCGTCTCCCTCCGTTCCGCGCCGCTCCGCGACGGGTCCTCAGCTCAGAGCAGCCGGATGCGGTAGGTGGGCGGGCCGCCGCCCTGGTCGCCGAAGTAGAGCCAGCCGTCCTCGTGGACCGAGCACGTCGAGTTGCAGCCCTGGTCGACCGGGAGATCGGGAATCCGCGCCCAGACGCCGGTGGCGATCGTGAACTGCCAGAAGGTCGTCCCGCCGCAGCCGAGGCCGGCGTAGATGTGGCCAGAGTGGTCCGCGCAGGTGGCGTCGCTGAGGAAACCCTCGGGGATCGTCGCGCTCGCGGTCGTGATCGCCGACGTCGCGATGTCGAAGCGGTAGAAGGCCGAGCCGAACGCGCTCCCGAAGTAGATGCTGTTGTTCGTCGGGTCGTAGACCACGCGCGTCTGGTTCGACGCGGTCGTTCCCGTCGGGAAGTACGTCAGCGTGTTCGCCGCCGGATCGTAGCGAACCAGGCTGTTCGCGCTGTTGTAGCTCCAGAGGTTCCCGGCGGCGTCGGCGGCGGTCTGCGCGTCTGTGCCGGTGCCCGCCACGTCGCTCCGCACGGTGCTCCAGGTGCCAGCCGCGACCGAGTAGCGCATGACGTTCGGCGCGGTCACGCCCCAGATGTCCCCGAGGGACGACGCCGGGGCCGCGAAGCTGCCGAGGGTCCCGGGCGAAGACGCCAGCGTCGCCCACGTCCCGGCGGCGATGTTGAGCCGCTGAAAGGCGGTGCCGCCGGAGCCGTACATGAACGCGGAGCCCGCGGGCACCCACGACTGAAACCCGCGCGAAGGGGCGACGCCGACGAGCTCCCACGCCGCGCCCGTCGCGCCGCTGAAGCCCGCGAGCCGCCGACACGTCCCCGCGAGGCACGCCTGACTCGACGTGCAGGTCACGCCGCAGCCGCCGCAGTTGGCGGGGTCGTGCGCCGTGCTCGTGCACGTCGCGCCGCAGAGCGTCGTGCCGCCGACGCAGCTGAGCACGCAGGCGTTCGTCACGGTGTTGCAGAGCTGCCCGCCGGTGCAGGTGCTCGTGCCCACATCGCAGCGGTCGGTCGTCTCGTTGCAGGTCTCGGTGCCGTTGCACGTCACCGCGTCGGCGCACACGCGCGCCGCGCCGGCTCCGCAGACCGCCGCCGCCGAGCAGGTCTCGCCGGTCGTGCAGTAGAGCCCGTCGTCACAGCTCACGCCGGTGTTCGCGGTCCACGCGGTCACCGACGCCGTCGGCGTGCAGACCTGGCACTGATTGCCCAGGTTCCGCGTCGCAGGCGCGAAGCAGACGCCGCCGATCAGGCAGCCGCTGCACGTCGTCACGCACGAGTCCGTGCTCGCGTTGCAGAGCTGCCCGATGGCGCAGGTGCTCGCGCCCGGCGCGCAGCTGTCGGTGGCCTCGTCGCACGTCTCCGTGCCGTTGCACGCGACGGCGTCCGCGCAGAAGTTCCGCGCCGCGCTGCCCGCGCAGACGCCGCCCGAGCAGACATCGCCCGTCGTGCAGAACGCGCCGTCGTCGCAGCTCGCGCCCTCGTTCGGGCTCCACGCGCTGCGCGAAGTGCCGACCGCGCAGACCTCG
>CAIUAC010000786.1 GCA_903896985.1 uncultured Sandaracinus sp. | reverse complement strand
CGTAGCGCACGCCGCTCGCGATGAAGACCTTCTTGATCCCCTTCTCGACGCGCACCTTCTGCAGGAGATCGACGAGCGGCTTGTGATCCGTGACGAGGTTCTCGCAGACGCCCGGGTGCACACACGAGAGTCGCCGACACGCCTTCTCGATGCGCTCGTCCTTGCAGTGCATCTGATACATGTTCGCCGTCGGGCCGCCGACGTCGCTGATCACCCCGTGGAAGCCGTCCATGCGCCGCAACGAGCGCACCTCGCGGAGCACGCTCTCGGCGGAGCGCGACTGAATCACGCGCCCCTCGTGCTCGGTGATCGAGCAGAACGTGCAGCCTCCGAAACAGCCGCGCATCGTGACGATGCTGTGCTTCACCGTCTCGTAGGCGGGGATGCGCTCGGCGTAGGACCAGTGAGGGAGTCGCGTGAACGGGAGATCGTAGAGTCCGTCCATGAACTCGGTCTCGAGGGGCTTGGCGGGCGGGTTGAAATACACCGCCTGAGCGCCGTGCGGTTGCACGAGGGGGCGCCCGTTGCCCGGGTTCGTCTCGTACTGAAAGACGTGCGACATCTCGCGAAACGCGTCGCGCCCTTCGGGCGTCGCGGGGCTCACCTCCTCGTAGGACGGCAGAAAGAGCACGTGCCCGTCGGACACGAAGCGCGAGCGCGGCAGGGACTCCCACTCTCCCTTGTTGCGGATATGCGCCGTGCCGCGGACGTCGCGGAGCGCGCCAATCTTCTCTCCGTTCGCGAGCCTGTCGGCGATCTCCCAGATGGGCCGCTCGCCCATGCCGAACACCAGCAAATCGGCTTTGGCGTCGAGCAGAATGGCGCGCCGCACTTGCTCGGACCAGTAGTCGAAGTGCGCGATTCGGCGGAGCGAAGCCTCGATTCCGCCGAGCACGACGGGCACGCCGGGGAGCGCCTGCCGGACGAGATTGGCATACACGATGGACGCGCGATTCGGGCGCATTCCCGTGCTGCCGCCGGGCGAGTACTGGTCTTCACCGCGCGTCTTCTTCTGCGCCGTGAGCTTGTTGAGCATCGAGTCGAGGTTGCCCGCCGTGATGCCGACGAAGAGGCGCGGCGCGCCGAGGCGGAGCACGTCCTCCGTCGTGTCCCAGCGCGGCTGCGAGATCATGCCGACGCGGTAGCCGCGCCCCGTGAGAAAGCGCCCGATCAGCGCCGCGCCGAACGCCGGGTGATCGACGTAGGCGTCGCCGTTGATGAGCAAGATGTCGAGCGCGTCCCAGCCGCGCGCGCGCATCTCCTCGCGGGTCGTCGGCAGAAACGCGTGCAAATCACGCAGAGGCGCGCTCATTCGCCGAGCCACTCGCAGCCGCAGCCGGACGCGGAGCCCTGACAGGCGTGCATCGACGGGCACGCCATCGTGCTCGACAGACACGGCACCTCAGGGCGGCGCGCGCCGTCGGCGTGCTCGACGCAGCGCGTCCCGGCGTCGCAGTCGCGGTCCACTCGGCACGTCGCGTCCGCGGCGCCGGTGCAGAGGCAAGTGCTCCCGACGGGCGCTGGCGCGACGACGCCGACGGCTTCGCTGCCGCTCAGCCCATAGGATTCGTGGCAACTCGGGAGCGCGGCGAGGAGCGGGACGCTCCAGGCGAGAGTCGAAGTAGGGCGCAGCATCGCGCCAGGATGCGCCGTCGCGCGGCAACGCTCAACGCCCCCCGGACGGGCGCCGACGGTGCTAGCGTGCGCGCCCCTCTGCGCGGCCCGCGCCTCGCCTGAACCGTCGAATGCCCCCTCACTCTCCCTACGCGCGCAAGCCCGGCGCGCTCACGCTCGACGCGCTCGAGCGACGCTTCGAGCAGCTCGCGGGCGACCATCCGCACCTCGACGTCACGCGGCTGAAGGACGCGCTCGGCCTCAAGAGCGAGTACCTCGCGGCGCGCATGGTCGCGGGGCTCGACACGAACGGCGACGGCGTCGTCAGCCGCGACGAGTTCCTCGAGGGCGTCCGCGCGCTCGTCTACGGCACGGACCGCGATCGGCTGAGGTTCGCGTTTCGCCTGCACGATCACGACGGCGACGGCTTCCTCTCGCTCGACGAGCTCGAGCGGATGATCGACATCGGGCTCGCGGAGGACTCGGTCGAAGAGCACACGACGCAGTCGCCCGAGGTCCTCGCGGCGGCGCTGTTGCGCGCGGCGGATCGGGACGGGGACGGGCGGGTGTCCTTCGCGGAGCTCGAGCAGCTCGTCAGCGCGCGCCCCGAGCTGCTGCGCGAGATGGCGCGCGCAGAGGCGCTCTGGATGGCGCCGAACCGCGACCTCCTCGCGCGGCTCTCCGCGCCCTCGAGCGCGCCCGAGGCCGTGCACCCCGCGCGGCGCTGGCTCGAGAATCACTGGCGCTCAGTCGCGTTCGTGGGGCTCTGCGCGCTCGTCAACGTCGCGCTCTTCGCGAAGGCGCTGCTCGCGTCGCCCGACGCCGGGCACACCGAGCGCCTGATGCAGCTAGGGCGCGCGACGGGCGCCGCGATGAGCTTCGACGCCGGGCTGCTCCTCGTGCCGGTGATGCGACGACTGCTGACGCGCGTGCGCGCGAGCTGGCTCGGGCGGCTGCTGCCCGTGGACGAGGCGGTGGGCTTTCACAAGCTGCTCGGGCACACGCTCGTCGCGCTGACGCTCGCGCACGTCGCCGCGTTCGCCATCACCTGGCACGCCGGGCACCCGGCGGGCTCGCTCACGCAGCTGTTCTTCGGGACGCAGCGCGGGCTGACCGGCACCCTGCTGCTCGCGGTGTTCGCCGTGATCTGGGTCGCTGCGCTCCGCTGGATCCGCCGCACTCAGCACTTCGAGATCTTCTACTTCACGCACTTGCTCTACGCGCCGTGGATGGTGCTGCTGATCGTGCACGCGCCGCACGTGCTCGCCTGGCTCGGGCTGCCGCTCCTCGGCTTCGGCGTCGAGCGGGTGCTGCGGCTCGTGCGCCGCGCGCGTCGGAGCGAGCTGCTGAAGCTCGAGCCGCTGCGCTCGCGCGTGACGTTGCTCGAGATCGCGCGCCCCGCGGGCTTCACGTTCTCGGCGACGGACTACGTGTTCGTGCGCATCCCCGCGGTGGCCAAGCACGAGTGGCATCCGTTCACGATCAGCAGCGCGCCCGAGCGCGACACGCTCACGCTGCACGTGCGCACGCTCGGCAACTGGACGGCCGCCCTGCGCGCGCTCGCTGACGCGCGGCAGGCGGAGCGCGACGACTCGGCGCTCGCCGTCTACGTCGATGGGCCCTACGGCTCGCCGAGCGCGCACGTCTTCCGGTCGCGCTTCGCGGTGTTCATCGGCGCGGGCATCGGCGTCACGCCGTTCGCGAGCGTGCTCGAGAGCCTCGTCTCACGGGCAGAGGGCGACGAGCGCAGCGCGCTCGAGAAGGCGCACTTCTTCTGGCTCAGCCAGGACCTGCGCTCCTTCGAGTGGTTCCGCGACCTGCTCGCGGAGGTCGAGCGGCGGGATCGGCGCGGCTTGCTCGCGCTGCACCTGCACATGACCGCGGGGCGCACGGGCGCGACGGCGTTCGGGCTGGAGCTCGCGCGGGAGCTGGCGCACTCGCACGGGCACGGAGACCTCGCGACGGGCTTGCACGCGAAGACTCAGATGAGCGCCCCCGACTGGCGCGCGGAGCTCCGGGCGATCCAGCGGGCGCACGCGCCGCACGAGGTCGACGTCTACTTCTGCGGGCCGCACGGGCTCGGCGTGAAGCTCCGGCGCCTCTGCGCCGAGCTGAAGCTGTCGTTTCGCGAGGAGCAGTTCTGATGGCGCGAACGGAGCAGTTCGAGCGAGTCGAGCGCGGGAGTCGCCAGCTCCCGAGCGCGCTGTCGAGCGCGGGAGTCTACGCGAGCCTCTGCGCGGCGTTCCTTTCGCTGAGCGCGTGCTCGGATACGCACGCTGGCGCGGACGTGGACGGCGGCTCGGGGGCGTGCGCGACGTGCCATATGCCCGAGTATTTGGGCGCGCGGCGCCACGCCGGCGTGAAGCCGACGACGTGCGGTGTGTGCCATTCGCGGGAGCGCTGGACTCCGCACATCAAGCAGCACCGCTGGCCTCTGACTGGCGCGCACGCCGAGGTGGATTGCGTCAAGTGCCACACGGGCGCTGCGCCGAAGTACGAGGACACCGCGAGCGAGTGTGTGGACTGTCACCTCGACACCTTCGAGCATGAGACGTTCACGGAGCACCTCGGCTATTCGCGCGAGTGCGCCCGCTGCCACACGACGACCGCGTGGCTGCCCGCGACGTGGAACGGCCGCGCGATCGACCCCGCCGAGCACGCCGCGCGCGTCAGCGGACACGCGTGGGTGCCGCCCGTCGTCGCGCCCGTCGAGGCGCCGGATGCGGGCGTGCCGCCGGACGCGGGCGCGCGGCGCCGACCGCGCGTCGTCGCGCCGAGACGCCCGCGGCCCGTTCCTGCGCCGGGAGTCGACCCCGCGACGAGCGGGTTGCCTGAGCCCGTGACGCCCGACCCCGTGACGCCCGACCCCGTCACGCCGCCGCCCCGCCCGACGCCGGTGACGCCGGACGTGACGACGGGCGCCTCGCGCCGACGCTGAGCAGCCCCGAACGAGCGCGCCGCCGGGCGGCTTCTGCGGCGCCGCTCAGCGCAGCAGGAGCGCGCGCTGCACGAGGGCGCGCTGCGAGGGGCTGAACGTGCGCGCGTCCATCGCCGCCCAGAACATCACGTTGTCTGCGCCCGCGCCGACGCACTCGTCGGGCAGGAGCATCCCGTCGCCGTTCGCGTCGCGGTCGGGGCCGCAGCTCGGCGTGTCGTCGAACGGATCGAGGAGCGTCCCGTCGAGCTCGCTCGTATGAAAAAGCCCGAGAAAATGGCCCGTCTCGTGGATGAGCACGCTCTCGAGCGGCACGCCGGTGCCCATGATGTCCGAGCTGAACGCGATGCCGCTCGCCGCCGTGCCCGGCATGCACTGCGCGCCGGGGACGCCGCCGGAGACGCCGAGCACGCCCTCCGCGTCGCGCACGAAGAACCAGCTCACCGACGGCCCCTGCGCGCCCGCGGTCAGCGCGAAGAGCGTGTCGGTCTCGGGGATGCGGCCATCCGCGTCCATCTCGAGCGTTGCGTAGCCGCGCGCGAGCCCGCCGACGAGCTCGTGCGTGCGCACCTCGCCGAGGACGATGCCGACGTCCGCGTAGAACGCGCGAAACAGCTCGATCGCGCGCGCGAGCTCGGGCGTGATCAGCGCGCCCCGCGGGCCCATCAGCCGGCCCGCGACGAAGTAGAGATCGAGGTCGAGGGCGCGCCCCGTGTCGTCGCGGTCGAGCACGATGCGGTCGAGCACGGCGCGGGCGTCGGTGACGAACTCGCCGCGGTAATCGCCGAGCGGCAGGTCGCTGCCCGAGGGCAAGAGCACGGTGAGGGCGACGGCGGCGGGGTTCACCGGGTTCACCTGCGCGGGGAGGCCCGGGCCGAGGGCGCCGAGGTCGAACATCGGCAGCCCATCGCGGTCCCGCAGCGCCTGCAGATACACGTCCGCGCCGCTCTGCGCCGAGACGAGCGCGACGGTCGTCCGCGCGGCGTGCCCGAGCAGCACCTCGACCGGCGCGAAGCCGCCCGGAGTCGCCGCGATCCCGCGGTCGAGCCAGCTGCGCACGCTGGGCGGCGCGTCGATCATCGGCGTACAAGCGCGCACCGGCTGAAGCTCGCCGACGCCCGTGCGCACATAGACCTGCGCGCAGCGCTCGCCGTCGTGGCAGTCGTCGACCGTCGCGCACGGCACGACGCAGGTGCCCGCGATGACGCAGAGCCCGCGCTCACAGCCAGCGCTGTCGGTGCCTCCGCACGCCGCGCCGTCCGCGCCGTCGACGAGCTGTCGGCGCTCGCAGAAGAGCGGCACCGGCGCGAGATCCGTCGGCATCAGCGAGGAGGTCGCGCGGCACACGGTGTCGCCGGCGCAGTCGCGGTCGGCCTCGCACGCGATGCGCGCGATGGTCATGTCGGCGCCGAGATCGACGCCGAGATCGACGCCGAGATCGAAGGGCGCGTCGGCGGGCCCCGCGTCGCGCGGGGGCGCGCCCTCGACGAGCGGGCTCGTGCGCACGCCGCAGCCCACGACGAGCGGCGCGGCGAGCAGGGAGACGCGCAGCAACGCGAGCCAGCGCCGCGTGCTGCGTCCACGGTCGCTCGGGCTCATGCGCTCCTCTTCTCGGCGATCGCGGCGGCGCGCACGATCAGCTGGGCGCGCGCCGGGCCATCGCCGACGACCTCGAGCGCCTGCTGCACGATGGCCGCCGCGTCGTCCCAGGCCTCGGCGCGCACGGCGAGATCGATGGCCGCGCGGAGCGTCGCCGCGTCTCGACGCACGACGCCTGCGCGCGCGAGCGCACGCGCCGCAGCGCCGCCCTGCCCTGCCCCACGGAGCAGCTGCGCGGCTCTCCGGGCGAGCGTCGCGCGGACCTCGGGGTTCACGGCGTGCGGCTCGAGGGCGGCGAGGTCGCTCGGGTCGACGACGTGTTCGCT
>CAIUAC010000785.1 GCA_903896985.1 uncultured Sandaracinus sp. | reverse complement strand
GCCGGGGGCTTATCCGACCCGCACGCGCCCACAAGAGCGACCGTGAACACTGCCATCAGCGCCCAACCGAAACGAAGCGCACGCGAACTCATGAGACCTCCAAAGTGATTGACTACGGGAGCTGCGAAACACGCGGGCGGCAGTCCGAGACGCCTCCGGAGGCGGCCTGCCCCGCGCTCTCTGCGCAGTGACAACCGCGAACCCCGATGCTCGTCGCGGGACCGACCCGCCGACACAGCACCCATTGATGATTGCCGATCTAACCCAATGGGTTCTTTCGCGTCAACCCTTTCCGACGTCTCGTACCGGCGACCGCGAACAGGCGATGCCGCACAAGCCCGAGGACAAAGAGGAGGCCGACGCGCTCAGGCGCGCGCTGGGCAAGCGGGTGCGCGCCGCGCGGGAGGCGCGCGCTTGGTCGCAGGAGGCGCTCGCCGAGGAGATCGGCGTCGGCGGCGTGATGCTCGGGCGCTACGAGCGGGGCGAGAAGTTCCCGAGCCACCTCACGCTGCTCCGCCTCGCGGAGGCGCTCGGCACGACGACGGACGCGCTGCTCGGCGTGCCCGCCGCCGCGCGCGCACGACCGCTCGACGAGGCCAGCCTGCTCCGCGCCTTGCGGCGCCTCAGCGAGCCACAGCGCGCGGCGATCGGCGCGCTGATCAGCGCGCTCGCGGCGGCGCCTCGCGCCAAGCGACGGTGAGCCAACTGCCGCCCATCGCTCGCTCGTGAGCGCAGGGCGAGGTCTCGACCGTCATCGCCTTCGTCGACGCGTAGCTGCCATCGAGGGCTGCGCGTCTGTGTTCGCTTCCGAGCTAGCGAGTCCGATGGTCAGTGCTGTGCCGGCGCTTCCCAACCAGCGGACCCGCTCGGCCTGACGTCAGGGCTCGACGACCTTCGGGGTCGCGCCGAGGCGCCTCGCCGCCTCCGCGATCATCGCCGCTCCCGCGCGCCGCGGCGGATGGCAGCGCTCATCTCGTCGAGCGTCTTGGGGCGGCCCTGGTATTGCGCACAGCCGACGAGGTCATCGAGCGTCGCGGCGTCGGTCGCGCGCACCAGCTGCAGGAGCACGCCGCCCGGGACCTCGACGACCTCCACCTCCGCGCCCTCCACCATCCCACGCGCCTCGCGAACGGCGCGCGGGAGCACGAACTGCCCCTTCGTGGAAATGCGGACTCTCATCGGCTCACGCTCCTCGAGTAAGACGAGCGTAAGACAGGAGCGCTTGCGGGACAAGCGGGCGCGCGCATCCCGACCAGCGCGCACCCGTCGAGACGCGCCGTCGCCTACCCGAGGTCGCGACCATGAGCTCGCGCCCGCGCGACCATCTGCGCGACGGCCACGCTCATGTTCGTCGGAGTCAGCAGCACGAGCGGGTGAGCCCGGGCGAAGACGCGGAAGGGCTCGTCCGCACGCGCGTCCGCGGTGCGTCGGACTTCTCGTGCTCGGGCTGGTACCGCTGGCCCCCGTCGAGCTCGAGCGCAGCGACCGGCGCAACTCCAACAGTGGATGGGATATGCGCAGGGACTCG
>CAIUAC010000784.1 GCA_903896985.1 uncultured Sandaracinus sp. | reverse complement strand
CGCCAGCCGCGAGACCGTCCCGTCCGTCGTGCTCGAGCCGGAGGTCGACGCCCCATAGCCGTGGATCTCCTCGATGCGCGCGCGCTCGAGGGTCAGCTCGCCGCCCGCGATCGCGTCCGCCGCGCTCGACACCTGCTCGGCGGGCCCGACGCGCTCCACGAACACATCGCGCACGTGCACCGTCGCGCCCTCGCTGACGATCCCCGCGAGCAGCCCGTCGGCGAGGTGCAGCCGCGACGCGTCGAGCGTCGCGCCGTACGCGCCGAGCAGGCCGAGGTCCGAGCCGCCCGTGCAGGTCGCGTCCTCGACCGTCAGCATCGTCCCCGCCTGCAGCGCCGCGAAGCACGAGTTCGCCACGCGCTCCGCCGTCACGCGCCGCACCGTCACGACCGAGCGCAGGTACGCGCCGACCGCGTCGTCGCCGAGCAACGCGCCGTTCGAGACGTCGCGGAACACGGCGTCTTCGAGCGTCAGCGTCGAGTCGTCGCCCGCGCGTACGCCGCGCGCGCAGTCCTCGACGACGAGCCGCCGCACGACCGCGTCAGCGCCGTTCCCGCGCGAGACGACCGGATGGTCGCTGCTCTGAAAGACGAGCAGATCGCTCGCCTCGAGCTGGCCACCGAGGAACGACTGCAGGCCCGTCGCGATCGGGCCGAGGCGCGCGCGCACCACGCTGAGGCTGCCGGCGGTCTCGACGTGCAAGCCGATCGCGTCGGGCACGGTGCTCTCGACGCTGACGTCCTCGAGGTCCGTGTGACCGGCGGCGACGGCGAGGCCGAAGCCCTTGAAATCTCGGAGCTGCACGCCGCGCCCCGTCATCGGCACGAGCAGCGTCAGGGCGAAGCCCATCGACTCCCCGGCGCGCGGCACGTTGTGCTCGAGCAGGACGTCCTCGAGCGTCGCCGTGCCTCCCTCGATGGCGAACATCGTGCCGACGCCGCCCTGCACCACGCTGCGGCGGAGCGCGAGGTTGCCCGCCCCAGCCCGCACGAAGACCGCGTTCGCGTGCCCGTCCGGCCCGACGCGAGTGTCGATGATCACGGCACCGTCGAGCGACGCCGTCCCACGGTTCGTGAGGTAGAGGGCCCGCCCGGGAGCCCGCTCGATCGCGAGCCGCGACGCCGTGAACTGCCCGACGCCGACGCGCACTGCGTAGCTCGGCGCCGCGGGGCCGAGGAACCCGCCGCGCACGAGCGCGTCGTCGAGCGAGAGGGAGCCCGCGGACACGTCGATGGCGATGCCCGGCGCGTCCTCGATCCACAGCCCCGACGCGCGCACCGCCGCGCCCTCGACCGTCAGCCCCGCGAGCGCGAGGTCGCTCAGCACGATCGTGCCCGAGAGCGCGCGCACGACCCCGGCGAGGTGCGTCGCGCCGGCGCAGGCCCCGCGCAGCTCCACGCTGTTTCGCAGCAACGCGTCGCCTTCGTGCACGCCGCGCGAGAGCGCGATGACGCCGCCGGGCGGGACGAGCGCGAGGGCAGCGGTCAGCGTGCCGACCGGATCGCCCACGCCGCCGGTCGTCCCCGTCGCCCCCGGGCGCACGTAGATCGCGCCGACGGGGAGCCCCTCGGCGTAGTCCCCGCTCGGGCACGCCGCGCCGATCGCGCGGCACCCGTCCTCGCCAGGGAAGTGCGCCGTCGGCCCGACGCACTCGGCGCGCCCGGCCTCGGGCCACGGCTCGCAGGCGACTCCGCTCCGGCGCGGCGCGGCGCGCCAGCCGGGCGCGCAGGGGCGCGTGAGCGGGTCCCCGCCGAGCCACGGGATCACGGGCGGCGCGATCACGGGCATCCCGTCCGCGAGCCAAGGGATGGCGGGCGCTGCCGCCGGGGGCTCGGCGTCAGGCGGACGTGGCCCCGCGGGGTCGTTGCAGGCAAAGAGCCCCAGCGCGAGCAGAACGAAAGCTGGCATCCGAAACTGGTCTGCGATGCCGAGCATTCCGCTTCTCCCCTGGTTTCGCGCAGCCTATCATCACCGCGGGGGCTCGCGGATCACCACGTCGTGCCGCCTCCCCTCCTCTCTCCGGGCACCTCGTGAACCTCCGCCTCCGCCCGACCTGCGCGACGCTCTTCCTGCTGCTCGGCGCGTGCACCGCCGCGACCGACTATCCGGTGCCGACGCGCGAGGGCGCGAGCGCGGCGACGTGCGCGAACGGCGTCGACGACGACCTCGACGGGCGCGTCGACTGCCTCGACCCCGACTGCGACGGGCGCTGCGACGAGGTCGGCGACCGCTGCGCGGACGGGCGCGACAACGACGGCGACGGCAGGCTCGACGGGCTCGACCCGGGCTGCTGGACCGAGACCTCGCTGCAGGTGACGCGCTGCGCGGGCGTCGACGGGACCGCGGCGACGCTGGTGTCGGGCGCGACGTTCGGCTGGCGCGGCTCCGCCGACCGCGTCTCGCAGGCCGGGCGCACCTACTTCGGCGCGAGCACGGCGCCGGCGCGCATCGCCTGGGCGACGCCGCTCACGGGGCGGCTCGAGGGCTCGACGTTCGACCTGACCGTGCGGCTGCCGTCTGCGGTGCCCTCGGCGGTGTGGCTCATCCCGGCGTCGGCGATCGACGCCGACCTGACCGTCGCGCCGGACACCGAGCGCGTCGGGATGGACCTCGGCCCGACGGGCGTGCGGGTCTTCGCCAACATCCTCGCGGGCGCCTACGCGAACCCGTGGCTCAGCGGCACCGAGATCCGCCTCCGCGTCACGTTCCAAGCGGCCAAGGTCGCGTTGGCGGTGCGCGTCAACGACGTCGACGCCGAGCCGCCGATCCTGATCGAGACGCCCGCGCAGTGGGGGCCCGACGAGCCCGTGGTGGTGCTCTTCGAGGCGGCGCCGAGCCCTGACCCGGTGCTCCTGCGCGACGTCGTCGTGCGGAGGCCCGCGCGCACGCGCTGCGATCGGCCGGTGCCGGAGCTCTTCGCCGAGGGCGAGAACGCGCTCCTCGACGCCTCGCCCGACGCGAGCGGGGGCGTGTGCGTGCTCGCGAGCATCGAGCCGACGTCCTCGGACCACCGCCGAATGCGCGCGTACTCGGGGCACGGCAACAGCTGGACCGACGTCGGCGTGATCGACGCTCCGGGCGTCGTGCTCGGCGCCTCGCTCGCGTGGGACGAGCGACGCGGCGAGTGGTTCGGGCTCGTCGCGGGGGTCCCCGGCGCGGTCACGCTCGACCCGAGCCCCGACTACCTCCGGACGCTCCGCGGCCCAGACTGCGCGCACCTCGTGGTCGGCGACGAGTCCGGCTTCCCGCGGACCGGCCTCGGCGCCGGAGGGCCCGACTACGCGGTGCTCGCGGACGGCCGACACCGCGCAACCTTCGACTACTACGGCGAGACCGCGAACCGCTACGGGCTGCGCGAGGGGTACTCGCCCGACGGCTCGCCGGGCTCGTGGACGCAGGTGACCAACCTCGACCTCGGCGACGAATACGACGCGCTCCGAGGGCGCAGTGACCGGCTCTCGATCGACACCCTCGGGGAGCACCGGCTCGTGTTCTTCGAGGCGGGCGGCGAGGTGCGCCTCTTCCGCGAGCTGCCGAGCGCCTGGGTGAGCTGGGACGCGCCGGTGTTCGCCGTCGACAACGAGCCCGGGACCTTCGACGCCTCGCGCATCTCGCCGCCGCGCCTCGTGATGGACGACCTCGTCAGCGCCGACGGTCGCTGGCGCGGGCGCCTCTGGTACAGCGGCGCGTCGGGCAGCGGCTGCGCGACCTGTGGCCGCGCGGGCAGCGCCGACGTGGAGATCCTGCCTTGAGGCGCTGGGCGCTCGCGCTCGCCGTGTGCCTCGGGCTCGCGTCGTCCGTGTGCCTCGCGCTCGCGCCGTCCGTGGCGCGCGCGGACGACGCGGAGCAGGCGCGCTTCCACGACGAGGCGGCGCGTCGGCACTACGCGGCGGGGCGCTACGACGAGGCGATCCGCGAGTTCTTCCTCGAGCAGCGGAGCGCGCCGAACCCGCGCGTCACGTTCAACCTCGCGCTCTGCTTCGATCAGCTCCACCGCGAGGAGGACGCGTTCACGCACTTCGACGAGTACCTCGCGTCGACCGACGACGACGCCGAGCGGCGCGGGCTCGCGCAGGCGGCCATCGAGCGGCTGCGTCCACGCGTCGCGCGCGTACTCGTCGTCACCGAGCCGCCCGGCGCGACGATCTACGTCGACGACCGCGAGCACGGCGCGTGGGGTCATGCGCCGCGCACGCTGGTGCTCCCGGCGGGGCCACACACGCTGCTCTTCGAGCTGGACGGGCACGAGCCCGCGCAGGCCGTCGTCGAGGCGGCGCGGGGCGCTGAGGTGCGCGCGGCCGGCGTGCTCGCGCGCGTGCTCGGCGCGCTCGAGGTG
>CAIUAC010000783.1 GCA_903896985.1 uncultured Sandaracinus sp. | reverse complement strand
GTTGAAAGGGCTGGTCTCCTCGGTTCAGTGGTAGTAGCCCGGCCCGCGCACGTTCTCGTGGTCGATGGCGGGCGCATCGATCAGCTCCTCACCCGGCAACGCCAAGCGCTCACGGCCAGCCCTTTCAACGTGTATCAAGTGTAGTTCCATCAGCTCCATATCGCACGTTGTCCCATCCATCTTGGCGCCACGGCACGAGTACGATGTCCATCGGGCCAAGATCATGGCATTAGGCCATGCATGATCCTGTCGGAGATCTTCGAGCGGTTCGTCAAGCGCTCCCCAGCGAGCGTGATGGCGAGGGCGCTGATGGAGCACGCCCTCGCACCTGACGCGGTGGATGCCCTCTTCGCCGAGCACACAGAGCGGCAGTACACGCGGGAACTGCTGTTCTCGTCCGTGGTGAACCTGATGGCGATGGTCGTGACGAAGGTCCAGCCGTCCATCCATGCTGCCTTCCAGGCGGTCAAGAAGGACCTGCCGGTCTCGGTCGTCGCGCTCTACAACAAGATCAACCGGACGGAGGCGGGCATTGTCCGCGTCCTGGTCCGGCATACGGCCGAGCGGCTGGCGAAGGTCATCGCAGCGATGGGAGGAATGATGCCGTCGCTCCTGCCGGGCTTCCCGGTGCGGATCATCGACGGCAACCACCTCGCTGCCACCGAGCGGCGCCTCGAGGTGCTGCGCGGCAGTATCGCCGGACCGCTGCCGGGGCACGCGCTCGTCGTGCTCGATCCGGAGCTCATGCTCGCCACGCACATGATCCCATGCGAGGACGGTCACGCGCAGGAACGGTCGCTCACCGACCAGATCCTGGGCCTCGTCGTAGCCGGGGAAGTCTGGATCGCCGACCGAAACTTCTGCACCATCGCGCTGCTGACAGGCATCGATCAGCGCCAGGCGTTCTACGTGGTCCGCCAGCACGCGAATCTACCGATCGTGTCGGCCGGCAGCATGCGCAAGCGCGGCCGAACGGATACCGGCGAAGTCTGGGAGCAGAGCGTCACGATCGCCCGTGCCGGCGGGGAGCGGCTGCAAGCGCGCCGCATCGTCATCAAGCTCGACACGCCAACGCGAGATGGCGACACCGAGATGGCTATTCTCACGAACCTCTCGGCGAACGTAGCGGACGCGCCTGTCGTGGCGTCTCTCTACCGCAAGCGGTGGACGCTTGAAACCATGTTCCAGTCACTCACCCGAATGCTCCAGGGTGAAATCGCCGCGCTCGGATACCCGAAGGCCGCGCTGCTCGGATTCGGCGTCGCACTTGCCGCGTTCAACATCATGTCGACGGTGGAGGCTGCCCTCCGCGCGAACTTCGGTGCTGAGAACGTCCAAGAGAACGTCTCCGGCTACTACATCGCGAACGAGATCCGCGGCACCTTGCCGGGCATGACCATCGTTTTGGACCCCGAGACATGGGAGTCCTACCAGACGATGCCGCCCAAGGCGCTCGCCCGGGAGATGCTTCGCTGGAGCAAGCATGTCGACCTCGCTACGTTCAAGAAGCACCGCCGCGGCCCAAAGACGCCGGTACCGAAGAGGACCAGGTTCCCGGACAAGACTCACGTCTCGACTGCGCGGCTGCTTGCCGAGTCGCGGAAGAGGTCACGTTGAAAGGGCTGGCTGGTGTGCCCCGCCAGGTTCTGGGTCGTGATGGCGGTCGCCACGGCCATCGCCAGGTGCGAGCAGGACGTGGCCGAGCGACG
>CAIUAC010000782.1 GCA_903896985.1 uncultured Sandaracinus sp. | reverse complement strand
GCGCGCGATGCTCGGGCTGCTCGCCGGCGCCGTCAACGGCAGCTCGATTTGGCGCAAGTCGAGCTACCTCGTCGACCGCGAGGGCACGCGCGTCGCCTCCGAGCTCGTCGACGTCGTCGACGACCCGTTCCTCATCGCCGGTCCCGGCTCGCGCCCCTACGACGGCGAGGGCCTACTCTCGCGCCGCAACGTCGTCGTCGAGAAGGGCATCCTCAAGACGTACCTGCTCGACACCTACAGCGCGAAGAAGCTCGGCAAGCAGAGCACCGCGAGCGCCTCGCGCGGCTCGTCGGGCGGCGTCGGACCCGGCAGCACGAACTTCATCCTGCAGCCGGGCACGATGACGCCGGAAGAGCTGCTCCGCTCGACCGAGCGCGCGCTCTACGTGACCGACATGATGGGCTTCGGCTTCAACGCGGTGACGGGCGACTTCTCGCGTGGCGCGAGCGGCTTCTGGATCGAGAAGGGCGAGAAGGTCTTCCCCGTGAGCGAGGTGACCATCTCGCTCAACGTCGACCAGATCTTCCAGCGCATCGACGCGGTCGCGAGCGACCTCGACCTGCGCACCTCCATCGCGTCGCCGACGTTCCGCGTCAGCGCGATGACGCTCGCCGGCAAGTAGCAGCGCGGACGGCCCGCCCTCGACTCAGCTCGAGGGCATCGCCTGATCTGGCGGCCTCGGCAGCGGCCTCTGGGGGACGGTGGGCGGCGGCAGGGGCTGCAGCGCTTGGCCGGGGACCGCGGGCGGGTTCGGATTGGGCTGCGGCTGTGGCGGCGGCGGATTCGGCAGCACCTGCGGGGGCTCGCCTCCGAGCGCTGGCGGCTGGACCGGAGGCTGGATGGGCTGCGGGGACGGCTCTACGACGCTGAGCCCGCCGTTGGCCTGGGGCGGGAACGGATCGGGCTGCACCGCGGGCATATCGCCGCGAACGGGCTGTGGCTGTGGGGTCGGCTGGATGGCCGGCACGACGTGCCGAATCCGACCGGGCGGCGTCGGGTTCGCGGGCGGCGGCGGGAGCACCTGCGTGCCCGGCGGCAGCGGCGTCAGCGTGGCGTTCGGGAGCGGCGTGAGGACGACCTGCCCGCCGCCGTTCAGCGGCGGTTGTGGCGTCGTCGTCGGCTGTCCGACCGGCGTCAGCGTCGCCGCGGGCGGCTCGCCCCCGAGGTTGCTGTTCGCGGCGTCGCCGGTGCCCGCACAGCCCGCGAGGCCAACGGCGCCGGCGAGCGCAGCCGGGCCGACGAACGAGCGCAGCGCTTCCGTGACGTACGCGCGCCAAGCCGAGCCCTGCGAGAACAGCTCGTGCGCCGACGGATACGCGCGTCGCGCGGCGAACTCCGGCGCCTGCGCGAGCGGCTCGAGCGGCCGCGCCTGCTCGCGCGCCCCGCCGAGCGTCGGCTTCCGAGGCGTCTTCTTCTTGCTGCGCGGCGTGCTCATAGGTCCATCTCCGGGGTGACCCGCGGTGCTGCGCCGGGGGGGCGAACCATCCGCGCTCCGCCGCGCGGCTGCGGGTGGTGCGGCGCGGGGAGCACGTGCCCACCCGCGTCGACGCCGCCGTCGAGGTCGGCCGTGAGATCGTTCGGCTCACACGGCGTCGCGCCTGCATCCGGATCGCATGGCATCGCGCCGGCGTCCGCGCCCGGGTCGGCCGAAGGTGTCCCTGCGCCGCCGCCAGCCGCCAGCGAGCCCCAGCCGCCCGCGCCTGGGAGCGCGAGGGTCGGCGGCGCGTCGGGCTTGCCGGTGTCGGCCCCGGCGCCGAGCGGTGTCAGCGTCGCGCCGGGCACCGCGTCGGGCGCCGCTCGGCAGCCGCTCGCGAGCAGGGCGAAGCCGACCGCCCCCGCCGCGAGCGACGGATAGCGAATCGCTGTGCGTTGCTCGACCCGCGCCACCGCCCGCGTCGCCTGCGCCACAGTGCGGGGCGCCTCCGCTCGCTTCTTTTTCATGTGACCACCACGAGTCGCTTGCGCGAAGTGACCGGCGCCCGGGGTGCTCGCGGGATCGC
>CAIUAC010000781.1 GCA_903896985.1 uncultured Sandaracinus sp. | reverse complement strand
TCGCCGGCGGGGTGCCGTACATCGACTCGGCGATCTTGTACGCCGCGACCTCGAGCGCCTGCAGGTGCTCCTTGATCGAGAGCGCGTCGCCCGCGCCGCCCAGCTCGTCGCGCAGCGCCTTCGCCGCCGCGAGCACGCGCTCGGTGACCTCGGGCGCGACGAAGTCCTTGCACTCGTCGGCCGCGCGCTCGCTCGTGTAGAGGAGCGCGTCTGCCTGGTTGCGGAGCTCCGCGAGCTCCTTGCGCTTCTCGTCGGCGCCGCGGAATTTCTCCGAGTCGGCGACGAGCGCGTCGACCTGCTCCTGCGTGAGGCCGCTCGAGGCGACGACGCGCACGGACTGCTCGCGCCCCGTGCCCATATCGCGCGCCTTGACGTGCACGATGCCGTTCGCGTCGATCTCGAAGGAGACCTCGATCTGCGGGACGCCGCGCGGCGCCGGCGGGATCGACGCGAGCTCGAACTGCGCGAGCGTCTTGTTGTCGGCGGCCATCTCGCGCTCGCCCTGGAGCACGTGGATGGGCACGAACGACTGGTTGTCGAGGGAGGTCGTGAAGATCTCCTTCTTCTGGGTGGGGATCGTCGTGTTGCGCTCGAGCAGCCGGTAGAAGACGCCGCCGCCGACCTCGACGCCGAGCGAGAGCGGCGTGACGTCGAGGAGCAGCACCTCCTCGATCTGCCCGGTGATCGCGGCCGCTTGAATCGCCGCGCCCGCCGCGACGACCTCGTCGGGGTTCACGCCCTTGTGCGGCTGCCGCCCGAAGAACTCCGCGACGCGCCGCTGCACGAGCGGCATCCGCGTCATGCCGCCGACGAGGATGACCTCGTTGATGTCGGTGATCTTCAGCCCGGCGTCCGCGAGCGCGCGCTTGCAAGGCTCGAGCGTGCGGTCGATCAGCGGCTCGACGAGCGACTCGAGGTCGTTGCGCTTGATCGTCAGCACGAGGTGCTTCGGCCCCGTCGCGTTCGCCGCGATGAAGGGCAGATTGACCTCGGTCTCGAGCGACGAAGACAGCTCGTGCTTCGCCTTCTCGGCCTGCTCTTTCAGGCGCTGCAGGGCCATGCGGTCCTGCATCAGGTCGATGTCGTGCTCCGCCTTGAAGCCGTCGGCGAGCCACTGCACGAGGAGCTGATCGAAGTCCTCGCCGCCGAGGTAAGTGTCGCCCGCCGTCGAGATCACGCGGAAGACGCCGGTGCCGCTCAGCTCGAGGATCGAGACGTCGAGCGTCCCGCCGCCGAGGTCGTACACGGCGATGCGCTCGCCGCCTTTGGTCTTCTTGTCGAGGCCGTACGCGAGCGCCGCCGCGGTCGGCTCGTTGAGGATGCGCTTGATGTCGAGGCCCGCGATGCGGCCCGCGTCCTTGGTCGCCTGTCGCTGCGCGTCGTCGAAGTACGCGGGGACGGTGACGACGGCCTCGGTGATCTTCTCGCCGAGGTACGCCTCCGCGGTCAGGCGCATCTTCTCGAGGATCATCGCGCTGATCTCGGGCGGCGAGTACTCCTTGCCGCGCGCCGCGACCCACGAGTCCCCGTTGAGCGCCTGCACGATGCGATAGCTCGCGTGCTTGGCCTGCATGCGCGCCTCTTCCGAGTCGTAGGCGCGCCCCATCAGCCGCTTGACCGCGAAGATCGTGTGCTCCGGGTTCGTCACCGCCTGCCGCTTCGCGACCTGCCCGACGAGCCGCTCGCCGTTCTGGGTGAAGCCCACGATGGACGGAGTGGTGCGGCTGCCCTCGGGGTTCGGAATGACGACCGGCTCGCCGTTTTCGAGGACCGCAACGCACGAGTTCGTCGTGCCGAGATCGATCCCAATCACCTTGCTCATGGCGTGGGACTATAGCCGACAACGCTCCGCGAGTTGCGGGCAGAGTGATTCAGTCGGCCGCGGGCTTCGCCTTGGCGACCGCGACCATCGCCGCGCGGATGAGCTTGTCGCCGATGCGATAGCCCGGCACGAGCTCCGCGACGACCGTCCCGGGCGGCTGCTCGTCCGTCTCGACCTGCTGGATCGCCTCGTGAACGGCGGGATCGAAGCGCTCGCCGACGCTCGGCACGCGGGCGCAGCCGACGCGCTCGAGGCTGTCGAGGAAGAGCTTGTGCACCATGCGGACGCCCTCGATGACGCCGTCGCCCTCGGCCGACTGGTTCGCCGCGCCGAGCGCGCGCTCGAGGTTGTCGGCGACCGGGAGCAGCTCACGGAGCGTGTCCTCACGCCCGCGGCGCACCGCTTCGTCGGCGTCCTTGCGCGAGCGCTTGCGGTAATTGTCGAAGTCCGCCGCCGTGCGCAGGAGCTGGTCCCGGAGCTTGTCGCGCTCCGCCGTCATCAGCGCGAGCGGGCTCGGTGGTGCTGGCTCCTCGGGCACGGCCTCGAACACCGGCGCCTCGGGCTCGTCCGTCCGGCTCTCTCCGTCGTCTGCGCTGGATCCGCTCACTGGGTGCCTCTCAGCCACGGCAAACGCGTGGCGCGCCGAGGATAGTCACCCGGCGGACCCTGGACAACTTGCCGCCCGCGAATTCTCCCGCGTGCAGGCCGGCGCGCGGCTCAACGCCGAGTTTCGTCGGACTTTCCTACTTCGAGACCGTCGAGCAGCTCGCCGACGACCCGCGCGGTGAAGCCGACGAGCGGCACGATCTTGCCGTAGTCCATGCGCGTCGGGCCGATCACGCCGACCGTCCCCGAGGCGTGCCCCGCCTGGCGGTAGGTCGCCGACACGACGGAGAGGTCGTCGACGCCCTCGCCGAGCCGCGTCTCCTTGCCGATCATCACCTGCAGCCCCCCTGAGCCGAGCGTGCGATCGAGCAGCTCGAGCAGGCGCTCTTTGTCCTCGAAGGTGTGGACGAGCCCGCGCAGCTTCTCGACGTCCGCGAACTCCGGGCGGTCGAGCAGCAGCCCCTGACCCTCGACGATCACGCCCTCGCGCGCCTCGTCTCGCGGCTTGGCGACGGCGGCGTCGACGAGCTCCTTCACCCGCAGCTTCTCGCTGTCGTAGCGCCCGCGCGTCGACGCCATCTCGTCGGCGATCGCCTGCCGCAGCTCCTCGAGCGAGCGCCCGACCGCGAGCAGCTCCGCGAGGTAGTTGTGCGCGCGCTCGAGCTCGCTCGCGTCGGGCTCCCGCGCGACCTGCACGACGCGGTTCTGCACGGTGCCCGCGCGCGTGATCAGCACCGCGAGCAGCTGCCCGCCGCCGAGCGGCATGAAGCGGATCTGCGCGAGGCGCTCCTCGTCGGGGCGAGGCGCGACGACGACCGCGGCGGAGCCCGTCATCGTCGAGAGCAGCTTGCCCGCCTCGCGCATCACGTCGTCGACGCCCGGGCGGAGCTTCTGCATGCGCGTGACGATCGCCGAGCGGTCCTCGGTGGTCACCTCGCGGAGCTGCACGAGCGCGTCCACGAAGGTGCGAAAGCCGCGATCGGTCGGGACGCGGCCCGCGCTGGTGTGCGGCTGCGCGAGGTAGCCGGCCTCCTCGAGATCGGCGAGCTCGTTGCGGATCGTCGCGGGCGAGAGCGCGAGGCCATAGCGGCGCGCGAGCGTGCGAGAGCCGACGGGCTCTCCCGTCGCGATGTACTCCGTGATCGCCGCGTAGAGGATCTTGCGCGCGCGGTAGCCGAGCTCAGCCGTCACCTGAGTTCGATAGGGGGGCGTGCGCGGGCTGTCAAGCAGCGGGGGGCGCGGGCGGGACGGGGCCGTGCCGGTGCGCGTCGTGCAAAACGACGTGCATCAGCAGCCCGGCGACGAGCGCCGCGACCCACGGCTCGACGCCCGCGACCAGCGCCGCCGGCACCGCGCCTCCGAGCAAGACGCCGACGGCGGTCGCCGACGCGAGCAGCACCGCGCGGACGATGGCGCCGCGCTTTTCGCCCGCGTCGAGCGCGTCGAGCACGACGAGCGCGGCGATCGGCACGGTGTGCGCGGCGAGCGCGAGCGCGACCTGCATGCTCGCCTGCACGGCGTAGAGCCCGAGCCCGTCGCCGACCTGGTGCACGCAGAGCGCGACGAAGGTCACCGCCGAGGCGACGCGCGACGCGGGCCCGAGCCTCGTCGCCGCGATCTGCGCGAGGCGCTCGACGAGCAGCGGCACGCCGAAGCCGATCGCGACGCCGAGGAGCGAGGCTGCGCCGAGCGCGCGCCAAGCCGTCGGGATCAGCGAGATGACCGCGACGCCGAGCGCGAGCGCGAGCACGATCGAGCGCACCGGCCCGAGCGCACGCCGCGCGCCAGGCACGGCAGCGAGCGCCGCGCCGAGCGCGACCGAGCCGGCGGCGACGAGGAGCGGGAACAGCATCGGAGCGGCTTGCGGTAGGACGCGACCCCGCGCGAGTCAAGCGCAGACGCGGCGACGGAAACTGGACGCTGCGCGCCCCGGGCACGCAGGATGCTCGCTGTGGCCGCGTACGTGCGCACCCTGGTGTGGCTCCTCCCGCTCGGGCTCCTGATGACGAGCACCGTGCTCGTGCCCGTGCGCATGCTCGATGCGCAGGGGCTGCCGCGCTACCGCGCGCTCAAGGACGAGCTGCAGCAGGTGAAGCGCGACAACGAGCGCGTCGCGCGCGAGGTCGCCGACCTGTCCCGCGAGGTCGACGCGCTCAAGGCGGACCCCGCCGCGATCGAGCGCATCGCGCGCGATGAGCTCGGCATGGTGCGGCAGGACGAGGTCGTCTTTCAGTTCCCGGAGTAGCGTCTTCGGTTGACACAGCGCGTCAGGAGCTGCGCTTCCTACTTCCATTGAACGGCGTTCAATGCCTATTCTCCATGCGAGAAACGGCAGCGGCGCTTCGCCGCAGGAGGATGTCGTATGCGGCAGGCGTGGCTTCGACTTTGGTTGGGCGTAGGCCTATGTGCCGCGCTCGGGGGAATGACCTTTGGCTGCGGCGGGGGAGACACACCGACGCCTCCCGCAGGAGATGGGGGCTCGGAGGCGGGCTTGCTCGACGGCGCCACGACCGACGGCTCGCTCGACGGCAGCGCCGGCCCGCGCTGCGGCGACGGCGTCATGCAGCGCACCGAGATCTGCGACGACGGCAACACCGTCGGCGGCGACGGCTGCTCGGCGGACTGCGCGAGCGACGAGACCTGCGGCAACGGCACGACGGACGTCGACGCCGGTGAGGTCTGCGACGACGGCAACACCGCCGCGGGCGACGCCTGCGCGGCCGACTGCAGCACCGACTACACCTGCGGCAACGGCTTCGTCGACACGATCGCCGGCGGCGGCACGGTCGACGAGGTCTGCGACGACCACAACAACGTCAACGGCGACGGCTGCGACGCGTCGTGCACGAGCGACGAGTCCTGCGGCAACGGCATCACCGACCTCGGCGCGGGCGAGGTCTGCGACGACGGCAACACGCTCGACGGCGACCTCTGCAGCGCCGACTGTCGCACGAGCGAGCTCTGCGGCAACGGCGTCGTGGACGCCGGCGAGGAGTGCGACGACACGAACCGCACCGACGGCGACGGCTGCAACGCGAGCTGTCAGCTCGAGCGCTGCGGCAACGGGCGCACCGACGCGGGCGAGCCCTGCGACGATGGCAACACCGACGACACCGACGGCTGCACGGCCGCCTGCGCGTTCACGTGCACGCTCGACGGCGACTGCGCTGACACCGACCTCTGCAACGGCCTCGAGACGTGCACGGCGGGCGGCTCGACGGCGAGCCGCTGCGCGCCGGGCACGCCGCCGGCGGACGGCTTCGAGTGCGGCTCGGGCCTGCTCTGCAACGCGGGCGCGTGCGTCGCGGTCGCGTGCGGCGACGGCTTCACGAGCACCGGCGAGCAGTGCGATGACGGCAACACCGTCAACGGCGACGGCTGCGACAGCGACTGCACGTTCACGTGCTCCGCGGACGTCGACTGCACGGACGGCAACGCCTGCAACGGCGCCGAGGTCTGCGCGGGGGCCGGCACCGTGACGAGCGCGTGCGGCGCGGGCAGCGTGCCGACGGACGGCACGACGTGCGGCGGCGCGAACATCTGCGTCGCGGGCGCGTGCGTCGCGGCGGCGTGCGGCGACAGCATCGTCAGCGGCACCGAGCAGTGCGACGACGGCGCGAACGCGAACAACAACGACGGCTGCCGCGCGGACTGCACGTTCACGTGCACCGCGGCGAACGCGGCGACGAACTGCGGCGACGCGAACCAGTGCACGACCGACACCTGCACCGGCACCGGCGTCGCGAGCCGCTGCTCCAACCCCGTCGCCATGGGCGCTTGCACCGTCTCGGTCGGCGTCCCCGGCACCTGCAACGCGGCCGGCGCCTGCGTCGCGAGCGCGACGTGCGGCAACGGCATGGTCAACCCCGGCGAGCAGTGCGACGACGGCAACGCCAACAACAACGACGGCTGTCGCTCCAACTGCACGTTCACCTGCACCGGGGCGAACGCGAACGTGAACTGCGACGACGCGAACGCGTGCACGACGAACACCTGCACGGGCACGGGCGCGGCGAGCCGCTGCTCGAACCCGACGGTCGGCAACGGCACGACCTGCGGCGGCACCAACATCTGCGTCACCGGCGCGTGCGTCGCGCCGCGCTGCGGCGACAGCGTCCGCACGGGCGCCGAGGCGTGCGATGACGGCGCGAACGCGAACAACAACGACGGCTGCCGCAGCGACTGCACGTTCACGTGCACCGCGGCGAACGCGGCGACGAACTGCGACGACGCGAACGCGTGCACGACGAACACCTGCACGGGCACGGGCGCGGCGAGCCGCTGCTCGAACCCCGCCGTCGCCCCCGGCACCTCGTGCGGCGGCGCGAACATCTGCGTCACCGGCTCGTGCGTCGCGGCGCGCTGCGGCGACCTGATCGTCACGGCGCCCGAGGTCTGCGACGACGGCAACACCAACGCGGGCGACGGCTGCAACAACAGCTGTCAGTACACCTGCACGTCGGCGGCGAGCTGCGCGGACGGCAACACCTGCACGACGGACACCTGCACCGGCACCGCGCTCGCCAGCCGCTGCACCAACCCCGCCGCGGCGAACGGCGCGCTCTGCGACGACGGCAGCGCGGCGACGCCGCGCGACATCTGCCTCACGGCCGTCTGCGGCGGCTCGCGCTGCGGCGACGGCTACCTCGACGCGGGCGCGAGCCCGGCGGAGACCTGCGACGACGGCAACGTCGTCAGCGGCGACGGCTGCAGCTCGACGTGCACGACCGAGGGCGCGACCCCGCCGACCGCCTTCCGCGCGGTGGACCTGCAGCTCGTGTCGCCCCGCATCGTCGTCAACGTGCCGATCGGCGGCTGCGAGGACATCACCAACAACTGCGCGAGCGTGCCGTTCCTCGGCTGTCAGGCGGACAGCATCAACACGCAGCTCCGCACGGCGGTCACGACCGACGCGACGATGCCCCCCGACGGGCTCTACGACCTCTCGGTCGTGAACATCTTCCGCCCCCTCAACCCCGCCGCGGCGGCGAGCCCGTTCGACATCATCGTCGGCGCGGCGTGCTCGACCGCGGCGACCTCGTCGTGCGCCCCCGGCACCGGCACGCTGGTCAGCACGACGGCGAACAACATGGCGGGCGGCGCGACCTGCTTCACGCCCGTCGCCGCCGACGTCAACACGCGGGGCGGCACGCCCGCCGCCTACACGCCCGGCGTCAACACCGTGTCGGGGCCCTGCTTCGTCACGAACGAGACGCTGCTGACCATCACGCTCTCCGGCATCAGCATCCCGCTCGAGCGCGCGCGCATCAGCGGCACCTACAGCGGCGCCCCGCCGACTCAGATCGTCTCCGGCGTCATCACGGGCTTCCTGCCCGAGCGCGTCGCCGCCGACATCATCCTGCCCATGACGCTCCCCGCGCCCCTCGGCGGCAGCCCGCTCTACTCGGTGCTGCAGGCGGGCAACCGCACGGTGGTCAACACGGCGGGCACGACCGTCGCCGACAGCTGCAACGTCGGCGGCGGCACCAGCGAGGACGACGCCGACAACGTCACCGCCCCCGCGACGCGCGGCTTCTGGTTCTACCTGAACTTCCGGGCG
>CAIUAC010000780.1 GCA_903896985.1 uncultured Sandaracinus sp. | reverse complement strand
GGCGGGGGCTGTCACCGCCTGGCCACGACCAGGCTCGGCCCCCCTGCGCGTGTACACAGCGTCGACCGCCAGGGCTCAGGTGTCTAGCGCCTCTCGCAGAGGCGGTCGCCGCGAGTTCAGCGCCCGAGAATCGTGCATGCCGCCCGAATCGGTCGGTCGTTGACTCGCCGCGGGTGTTCCGGCAACGTGCAGCTTCGATTGGGAACTAGCCTGAGGGGAGCGAACATCGTGTCGAAATCTTACGCGGTCAGCGAAGCACTCAAGGCGACGTTGCAGGCAGTCTGCACGGACGGGGGGAAGACGCCATGGCGTTTTCCATCTAAGGAAGGCGCCGAGAAATTCTTGTCGGACCTCACCGAGGTAGTTGCCGGCGGCGCGTTCGAGGGAAACGTGGTCTATGCCAATTTCGACTGCCCGTCGTGGCTGAGTCAGGTGATCGGTTCGCCGATTGATGCTGCCGAGCGCATGACCCAGCGGACTTTCGTGTCCCGCGTCATCGAGGTCTTCGAGCAGCGCCATCTCGATTGGGAGCTCCTCGTCCGGAGCGGAGATCACTTCTCGGGAATCCCCGGATTCAAATCAGATTCGTCCCAGTTGCCTGATTTCGCGCCAGCGGGTTGGCGCGACGCGCACGTGCGACTGCATGCAGCTTGGGTGGCCAAGGCATTCACGCCGCCGGCTGGCCCGAAGCCGCCCAAGCAGCAGAGCGACAAGGGCTTCTCCCCCGAGGACCGAGCGGCGATGGTCGAGCGCGTCGCTGCCGGGGAGCCTATCGAGGCGGTGGCTGCTGCCTTCAACACGACGCCGCACAAAGTGAAGAGCGTGGTCGATCACGTCTGACTTCGCCGCGATTTGTCCGTGTGCGAGCCAGTCAGCGTTCAACGACCCACGCGCGGACGAGAGTGACGAGCCTCGGGACAGCGGGCGATGGCACCATCGAGGGGCGGGGGGCCGTCGGACGAGCGCGCGTCGCGCGGGACGGTACGCCCCACGGCGGGCTCGGGGCTCACTCTGCGGACTGCGGGTCGTGCATACTGATGGTCAGAGAAGCGCTGCGGCACATCGTTCCCGGAAGACTGCGACGCCTCGAAGGCAGGCGCGTGTGTGATGAGCGGGATGATTGCGATGATGAGGTTCGGGATGGCCGTGAGCGGCGCTGGGCAGCGCTGGCGCGCGCTGCGTATGGCGTCGTCCGTGAGCCCGGCGCGGGCCCAGGTGCGAACCGTTCGTGTGAAGCCGAGCCGCGAAACCGTATAGTCCACGTTCAGCGATGCTTTGGGGCACCGCTGTCACCGCGCGCGTACTCACGCAACGACGGGCTGTCAGTCCCGGCACTGCTCGGGCGTCCATGTCGGTATGCGCACCTCCACGACGTCGCGCACGGTGCCTCGATGAGCGTCGTCGAACTGCTCGACTCTGCGTCCGGTGAGCCATTTCGCCCGCCGACCGCCGGCGTTCAGCTCACGCTCGCGGGCGTGCACTCTGCGATCATCGAGCGCTGGGACGTGCTCGTCCGCGGGCCGGCGTCGGTCGTCCACGTGCGCGCGGCGTTCTTTCCTGGGCGCGTCGAGGTCGTCGTCTGCGACGCGCGCGAGCACGTCGAAGAGCAGTCCGTCGCGCGCCTCGTCGTCCCGCTCGGAGGGCCGGCGACGCTCGAGTGGACGGATGATGTTGCGCGGGACTTTCCGTCAGAGCCTTGGACGATGAGCGCGGGCGCCGTCACCCGGCCCGACGCTTTCGGCGAGCTCGCGGAGGTGGTCGCGCGCGCGCTCGGGGTCTCATCCACGGGAAGCTCAGGCCTCTCGAGCCTCGCAGCGGCGCTGTCGGACCGCCTCGCTGGGCTCGCAGACCAGGCGCCGCTCGCGCTCGCGCGCACGTTCGACCGGCGATCGCGGCACGCGGTGTTTGCGCTGCTCTTCGCGGATGTCTCAGGGCGACTCGCGCAGCTCGCGAGCGTCGCTCCCGCGGTGTTGACGCTCGCCGCGAGCGGAGTCGAGTCACGCGCGCTGGAGCTCGCCATCGCCGGCGCGCCGCTCGTCGACGTCGTCGATGAGGTCGTCCGTGCGCGCTGCGGCGACGAGCGCGGTTCGAAGGAGGCATTGCGCGCGCGACGGTGGATTCTCCGCGCGCCCGCAGGAATACCCGCTTCCGCGCTGCGCGCAGTGCCCGACGGCGCCGTCCTCGATGACCTGCCACGCACCGCCGGTGCGGCGATGGCCTACTACACCGTGACCGCCGCGCTCGACGCGCAACTCGGCGCGCTCTGCGGCACAGCGCACGCGCGCGGGCTGATGCGCTTCGTCTCGCGCCATGCCGAGCGGATCGCGGCGCTAGAGCGCTGGCCCGTACACCTCGAGGCGGTCGTGCGGCGCGTCCTCGAGACTCAAAAGGGCCCGACGCGGCGCGCTCACTTCGAGTCGTGGTTCATCCCTGGGCCGCCCCCGCGACTGCGTGATGAATTGCTGGCGAAGATTGCGACTCCGATTGGCACGCTCACGAGGCTCTTGTCCGTCCCACGCCTCGAGCGGGAGGGCCTCGAGATGCGTCACTGTGTCGCGGACTACGCGAAGGAGGTGCTTCGGGGAGAGTGGGCGATCTACAGCGTCGACGCCCGCGGCGAGCGCGCGACGCTCGCGGTGAGGCGGCCCTCGCTGCTCGAGGATAGGTGGGAGTTCGAGGGGCTGCGCGGCTTCGACAACGCGGAGCCGAGCAACGCGGCGCGCGCGCTCGTGAAAGCCTTTGTGGAGCAGCACGCTGGACGGGCGGAGTTTGTGGCGCAGAGGCTGGATTGAGCGGCGTTGCGCGGAGTTGCCCTCGGCGCGGGCGGTGTAGGCGGCGAGGCGCTATTCTCCACTTCAGCCGAGCATGCGTGTCCGAACTCGCGGTGATGAACTCGACGCTTCGCCATATTCACTCAGCAGACACTGGAGGTGCCTCATGCTGGATCTGCTAAAGGTCGACCCGGAGGTGCTCTTCAAGCGCGCGTTGGCCCGCCTCCATAGGCACGCATTCTCCAATCGCGAGGAGATCGACCGGAGCGTCAGCTGCCGCTGTTTTCGGTGCAACGGTCAGTTTCATCGGAAGGACATCAGGCGATGGGAGGTCAGGACTTGGCATGGGGAGCCGGTATTCCCCGGCCCGCAGCCCCCGGACACGGCGGTGTGTCCGAAGTGCGGATACCCCTCCGTGATCGGCGACGCCTGCGGCTCCGACCTGAACCGCCGCGTGCTGAAGGAGCTCTCGCGCTTTGACGCCGTCGCCCGCTACGACTCTCACTTCGACTGCACGTGGATACGCCCCGACGAGCCTCCAGCGATGAGCCGCAAGGAGCGCCTGCTGGCACGCCGAAGGCGCGCGGCTGCACGCGCGAAGCCGGCTGGCTCAGCCCCGCTGAAGGCGCCGGTGAAGCCACCTCCACCACCTCCGCCGCGGCTGCCGATGTCCGGCTATCTCCGATTCAAGGCAGCTCGGTTCCTCGCTGAGGGCCATGCGCTGTATCGCCGAACAGACGCGCTCCGGCAGCCGCCCGAGGGCACCTCCGCGGAGGACCTCGAGCTCCTACGCGTTGGATTCGCGCAAATCGTCGAGGGGCGCGGGTTTCTTCGCGCGACGCCCCTCGAGCACCTCGGCGCGCGAGGGCTCGAGCTGCTGATGCAGGTCGCGCACTTCGAGTTGCTGCGGCACCAACCAACGGCACGGGCCGAGCCTGGGCTCGACGCCGTCGTCTTCCGACAGCGCGGCAGCGGGCGCGAGGTGGTCGTCTTCAACCTCGTGACGCCGACGGCCGCCGAGGACGAGAACGGCCGCTTGAACGGGGGACTCGGCACTGAACGGTGCGGGTAGGGGGACCGGTCAGTGCGGTGCGGACGCTCGCCGCAAGCCAACGAATTACTGAGCGCGGCGACCGTCGGCCTTCACCGCCGTCGAGAATTGACCCGCCTCTGCTCGCCAGAGTTGGGCCGCCCGTCGGCGGCGTAGGTGACGTGAGCTCGCTGGCGGTGACGTGATCGCGGTGACCGCCGCGTAGTCGCGCGGCGCATCCGGACTGCTGTTATCGCCGCGCCCGCACCTCGGGCACATGGACCTCGCCGACGTCCGTCCGAGGCACATCGCCGACTGGGTGCGGGCGCTGGTCGCGGCGAAGAAGCTGCCGGTTTCCACCCCCAAGGCACCTGTTGCGGCTCGACGGCAAGGAGCTCCTCGAGGCGCAGGCCAAGGCGTGGGCGGAGGCGTCCTCCGCGGCGTTGCACGCGGAGGAGCTCGAGCGCCGCCGAGCACGCGCCGCAGCACGCAGGCTCGTGAAGGTGGCTAAGTGCCCGACATCACAACGCTTTCTGGTGGAGTCCAGGGGAATCGAACCCCTGACCTTCTCGATGCCATCGAGACGCTCTCCCAACTGAGCTAGGACCCCAAACGAAGAGCGGCGAACTAGCATCCGGGCGGGGGGCTGTCAACGGTCGGGGTGCAAGGGACCGCGCGGAAATTGACCCGGGCGCCCGGGACGGCGATGGTCCGGGGACCTCGTGCCTGTCCCGCTTCGACTCGCGGCCCCGTGTCGCTTCGCTTCGCCGCGCTCGCTGAGGCTCGGCGCGGGTTGGTTGGCGCTCGTCGCCGGCGCGGCTCTCTGGGTGGCTTGTGACGGGCCTCCGGAGGCCCGCTTGCTCGACGTGAGCAGCGCGGGGCCGGGGCGCGTCGAGCGGGGGGATCTGCTGCGCGTCGTGGGCTCGGGCTTTCCCTCTGGGCGGACCGGACGGCTGCGGCTCGAGGGGCTGCTCCGTCGACCCACCGAGAGCGAGCACGCGGTCGACCTCACGCTCGCGGCGCGGGCGGTCTCGCCCGAGCGGGCCGAGGCGCGCGTCGATGAGGCGCTGTTCACGCGGCTCGGAGGCGGCGGTACGTTCCGCGGGCGCATCGAGCTGGAATTCGACGCGGTCGTGGCAGACGCGGAGCCCGTCTCGGGGGCACACGAAGATGTCGTGGTGCTTTTCGTGGCGCCGACGGCGGCTCGGCTCTCGACGGAGCTCGGGCACGCGCGGGCCGCGACGGAGCTGCTGGCGTTCCTGGGCGCGAAGCCAAGCGCTGACGCGGACGCGGACGGGGTGCGCGTCGAGCGAGTCGACGTCGGCGGTCGCGCGGCGGTCGCTGGGCTTCGCGCCGGTGATGTCGTCGTCGAGGTCGGCGGCGCCATCGTGACGTCGCTCGGGGACCTCGCCCCGCCGCGTGGCGCCCGCACACTGCAATGGCGTGTCGCGCGCGCAGGCGAGTCGACGTCGCTGCCGATCTCGCTTGGGCTCCGTGGGCTCGGGGGCGCTCCTGACCCGGAGTGGTCGTGGGCCGCGGGGCTCGTCGCGCTCGTCTGGCTCGCGGTGCTGCTCGGACTCGCGCCGACGGCTCGGTTTCTTGGGGCGGCGCACCGTCGACTTCGCACGGCGGCGCGCGCGCGGCCTTCCCGAGGCGACGTCCTCGTGGCCGTGGGCGCTGGCTTGCTGGCGTCGCTCGTCGCGGCGGTGCCGCGCTTGCCGTCGGCGATCGACGTGGTCGCCGTGTTCGGCGCGCTCTTCGCGCTGCGGCTCGTGCTCGCGGTGCGCGGTGGGCCGACGGACCGTCGCTCGCGGCTCACGCGCGCGCTGACGCTCGAGGTGGCCGCCGGTCTGGCGCTCGCCGCGCTCGCCGCGCACGCCGGGACGACGCGGTTCGCTGGGCTCGCCGCGGCGCAGGCGCTCGCGCCGGCGACGCTCGGCGTGCTGTCCGGCCCGGTGCCGCTCGTCGCTGCGCTCGTGTGGCTGCGCGTCGCCTGTGTGCCGACGGCGGAGGTCGAGGGACGCGCCCTCGCGCTCGTCGACGGCGAGAGCCTGCGCCGCGCGCTCGCGGCTGCGCTGCTCGCGCTGGTGGCGTTCGGCGGCGCAACCAGCACGGCGACCGGAGCGCACTACCCGCGCGGTGCGCTCGTGGGCGGGCCGGTCGCGTCGGTGCTCTCGCTCGCCTCGTCGC
>CAIUAC010000779.1 GCA_903896985.1 uncultured Sandaracinus sp. | reverse complement strand
CGACGCGCCTGCACGACATGCTCGCGGAGCGCGGCTACACGGGCGCGGTGCGCACGCTGCGGGCCTACGTGGCCGACGTCCGACCCAAGCCGCGGCGAGAGATCTACCTTCGCACCGAGTCGCTGATCGGCGAGCAGGCGCAGGTCGACTGGGCGTACGTCGGCAAGGTCGCGGTGCCCGGCGGCGAGCGCGCGTTGTGGCTCTTCGTGATTGTGCTCTCGCACTCGCGGGCGATGTGGGGGGAGTTCATCATCGACCTGACGGTGCACTCGCTCACGCGCTCGCTCGTGCGCGCGACGCATGCTTTCGGCGGCACGGCGCGTCAGTGGCTCTTCGACAATCCGAAGATCGTCGTGCTGGAACGCTATGGCGACGCGGTGCGCTTTCATCCGGTGCTGCTCGACCTCTGCGGCAAGATGCGAGTCCAACCTCGTCTGTGCGCAGTCCGTCGCCCGCAGCACAAGGGCAAGGTGGAGCGCGCGATTCGCTATCTGCGCGACCGCTTTCTCGCCGGTCGCACGATCACGGGCATCGCCGAGGGGAATGCGCTGCTCGGGCGCTTCATCGCGGAGATCGCACATCCGCGACCGCACCCCGTGCTCGCGCCGAGGACCGTCGACGACGTCTTGCTCGCCGAGCGCGTGCGCCTGCTCGCGTCTCCTGATCCACTGCCGGACACCGACCGCGTGGAGCCGATTCGCGCCGACAAACAAGCCTTCATCCGCTTCGACACGAACCGATATTCGATACCGACCGACCACGCCGACCACGCGCTCACGCTCGTGGCCGACGACCTCGTGGTGCGCGTGCTCGACGGCGGGACGTGCATCGCCGAGCACCCGCGTGACTACGGCAAGCGCCGAGTGATCGAGCTCCCCGCGCACCGCGCTGCGCTCGTCGCCGAACGCCGCGCAGCCCGAGACCTCAAGGGCCGCGACCGTCTCCGCGCTGTCGCGCCCGACTTCGGTGCGCTGCTCGCGCGCTGGGTGGACGGCGGGCCGAGCCTCGCCATCTTGGTGACGCGCGCCATCAAACTGCTCGACCTCTACGGCGACCAAGTCTTCTCTGCTGCCGTGACCGAAATGGTCGCTCGCGGCCTGCGTGACACCGGTGCGCTCGCCGTCGCGTGCGACCGCCTGCGCAAGGAACACCGACGCCCCGTGCCCGTCGACATCCTGATGCCCGCGCACGCCAACGATCGCGACGTCGTGCCGCACGACCTGGGGACGTACGATGAAAGCTGAATCGAAAGACCCGACTGCCTTGCTCGCGCAGCTCGGATTTCGCGCTGGCCGCGACGCCCTCTCTGCGTTTCTGACCCACGCGCACAAGAGCCACCTCGGCCCGACCGAGACCATCGAGGCGCTCATCGCGCTCGAACGCCGCGCTCGCGAGGGCACCAACCTCGCGAGCCGAACGCGCGCCGCGCACCTCGGCGCCTTCAAGCCCTTGGACCGCTTCGACTGGGCGCATCCGCGCAAGATCGACCGCGACCTTCTCGACCGCCTCGCCACGCTCGACTTCGCGGCGCGCGGCGAGAACGTGCTGCTGCGCGGCCAGTCGGGCGTCGGCAAGACCATGCTCGCGAAGAACCTCGGACACGCGGCGCTGCTCGCGGGAAGGACCGTCCGCTTCACGACGCTGGCGACCGCGCTCGCAGATCTGCTCCAGCAGGAATCGCTGCCCGCCTTCGAGCGCAGACTCAAGCGCTACACGCACCCCGACGTCTTGATCCTCGACGAGCTGGGGTATTTGCCGTGCGACAGCCGCGCCGCCGACATCCTCTACAACATCATCAGCCGCCGCCACGAGCACCGCTCGACGGTCATCTCCACGAACCTCGCCTTCAAGCAGTGGGGCACCGTCTTCCCGGGCGCAGCCTGCGTCGTCGCCCTCGTCGACCGCTTCGCCCAGCACTGCCACCGGGTCGATATCGACGCAGACTCCTGGCGCGACAAGCACGCCTTCGAGCGCGACGACTCCCCCGACAAGCCGCCCGCCGCGCCGCGCTCCGCAAAGAAGCGCTGACCTTTACGACACTGGATGCGCCGCTCGACCAAGACCGTCACTTTTCGACGGAGTCGGGCGGCCGTCTACACCTCGCTGAACCCCTCCGCGCGGAGCTTGGCGAGGGACCAGTCCGGGGAGTCCTCGCAGACGTCGTGCAGCACCGCCGCGATCCGGGCAGCGTTGGTGGTCTGCGCGAGCATCACCCGCAGCGGGTGCAGGATGTACGGCGCACCCGCCTTGTCCGTCTGCCCGGCGTGCGCGCTCGTCGCGATGATGATCGCTTGATCAAGTGTTGCCATGGAGCCTCCGACGCAGAGGGTACGCGAAGTGGCGGTCCGCGCAGCCATCGCGCTGCTGCCTGCCGACGATGGCCGACGGCAAGGGGCGTCGTCG
>CAIUAC010000778.1 GCA_903896985.1 uncultured Sandaracinus sp. | reverse complement strand
GTGGTCAGATGGTCGGCATCAGCAGGTATCGGGATAGCCGATGCAGAGAATGGAGCACCCCCGGGACCGAGGTCCCGATCGGTGAGTCGGTGCGTCGGGCTTTGAATCGCGCTGCGTCGGCTCCAAGAGGCGAGCCTCCGCCGTGCTGACGTTCATCGGTGTTGCACAGCGCTCCGGACTCGGCTCGCCGTGTCGTGCGGCCGGCCCTCTCACGCAAAGTCGTCGTCCTGGTTGCGGCTCGCGACGACGTCTTCGTCGTACTCGATCACGCGCTCGTCGCTCGGCTCGACGTACCCGAGCGGCGCCTCTCCGCGTGCGTAGCCGATGGCGCGGTAGCCGCGGAGGCGCTTCTCGAACATGCGCAGAAGCATCGGCACCTCGCGGTCCACGTAGTCGAAGATGCGGACCTCGCTCTTGCCAGGGTGCAAGCGATGAAGCCGCCCCGTGTACTGCACGAGCGTGCCTTTCCACGACACGGGCATCGCCAAGAAGAGCGTGTCGAGACGCGCGTCGTCGAACCCTTCGCCGATGTAGCGCCCGGTCGCGAGCACGAGTCGCTCCTCGTTCGGGGGGATGGACGCGAGCTGAGCCCGCACGGCGCGGTGCGCCTTGGCGCCCATACCGCCCTGCAGGACGACGACGTGACGGGCTACGCGCTCGAGCCGCGTTGCGAAGTACTCGAGGTGATCCTTGCGCTCGGTCAGCAGGATCGGTGAGCGGCCGCTCTCCAGCGCGCGGATCACGTCGTTCAGGATCAGCTCGTTGCGGAGTTCGTCCCGCGCGAGGGCGGCATAGATTTGCTGGATGCCCGAAGCCGCCTCGGAGCTCGGCATTCTGAACGCCGTCTCCCGGACAAAGAGCCGGTGCTCGAATGGGCGCCGTCCTGCCTGCGACTTGGCATCGATGGAGAAGCGCACCGGTCCGAGCTGCATCTGGGTGATCGGGTGGTGTCCATCGCGACGTTGCGGCGTCGCCGTCAGCCCGACGACGTAGCGCGCCTTGATCTCGGCAAGAACTCGCTCGAACGAGCTCGCCGGCAGGTGGTGACATTCATCGACGATCACCTGCCCGTAGCCGGCGACGAGGTCTGCAGCGGACTCTCTGCGGACGAGACTCTGGATCATCGCGACGTCGAGCCGACCGGTCGCCGCTCGCTTGCCAGCGCCGATCTGCCCTATGTCCTTTGGGTCGATGCCGAGGAAGACGGAGAGCTGGGCGACCCACTGATCGAGGAGCGGTCTGCGGTGGACGAGCACCAACGTGCTCACTGCGCGCGCGGCGACGAGATAGGTCCCGATGACGGTCTTGCCGACGCCCGGCGGGGCCACGAACACTCCCGTCTCGTGAGCGAGCAAAGCTCGCGCTGCTTGTTCTTGAATGGCGGTCAGAGTGCCCTGGAACCGCACGTCAAGCGGAGCCCCATCGACTCGCTGATCGTCCAAATCGAGTGTCGCGCCATGAGTGCGCAGCAGCTCCTCGAGCGCGCTCTGGCAACCGCGCGGCAACACCAGGTGCCGCGGGAGATCCTCTGCGCAGCTAATCACACGCGGAGTCATCGCGGTGGACAGACGCATGCTCTGCTTCTTGTAGAACTCCGGATTCTGAAATGCGGCGAGTCGCTTCATCTCGTTCAAGAACGGCGACGGTAGACCGACCTTCTCGACGAACAGGCGTTGCGCCAGCACCGCCGAGATTCGCTCGGGCAGCGGCTCTGTGATGCGAGCCACGCGAGACTTGCCCGAGGGCATGCGCGCCCACGGTGCGACCTCGTCCTCGTCTTCCAGCTCCGCGAGACGCACGCCGACGACAGTGCCAGTGCGGGTCGCTTCGGAAGCGATTCGCTCGACCACCGCAGGCTCGATGCGCTGGACGGACGCGAGGAACGCCCACTGCCGATCGTCCGGGAGCGCGACGAAGTCGTCGTCGAGGAACACCGAGTTGCCGTCGTTGCGCGGGCCGCGCTGGAGCGGCAGCGCGATCAAGTTCCCAAAGCCGCCGCGCGGCATCGTGTCCTGGCTTGGAAAGAGCCGGTCGTAGGACTCCATCCCGAGCTCGTGGCGGCGGGCCATCGTCTCGGTGACGAGGTGGCAGCCCAGCTTGCGCGCCGTCGACGCCGCGACCGGCGATGCGAAGAAGAACCAGACATGCGCGCCATTGCCGGACCGCGAACGCTCGACGATCGCCGGGAGTCCGAGGCGGCGCGCGGTCTCTACGAACGCGCGTGCATCCTCAATCCAAGTGCTCTTGTCGAAGTCGACCGCGAGAAACCAGCAAGTCTCATCCTGGAGCATCGCGTAGACGCCCATGACGTGCTCGCCCTGGAGATGCGCGACGACCGCGGCATCGTCGACGGGGCGAAACGCCTGCCTCGCGCAGTCGCCGCACTTCACCTTCGGCAGCGCGCAGACACCGGGGACGAACTTGTTCGAGCAGGCCGGAGCGTAACCAGCCTTCCCCGTCTTCTTGCTGACGAAGCGAGTGGGATAGACGTCGGGCCGGCCGCGGAACAGCTCGCGAAACAGCTTCACCTTCTCCGCCGGCGTCCGCGGCTCATTCTTCGACGGGGCGACGGTCTTGGACTTGGCGGGTGTCTCGCTCCTTGCGTCGAGCTCCGCAAGTTCAGTGCGCAGCGCACCCAGGCGTGCTTTGGCTTCGCCGTGCGCGGCGTCCAGCCGGCGAACATTTGCCTCCGCCTCGCCGATGGCCCTCGCGAGCGCGAGCCTGCCGGCAGCGCCGTCGGGTGCCGGGCCGCCACCGTCGGACTTCGGGGCGTCGGTGCTCGTGGCCTTCACGCGGACACACTGCACCGAAGCGCCTGTCGTCAACAAGCGACACCGCGCGGAGTACTACCGCCGCCTCGACGCCGTCCGCACGGACGGCGACTGGGAGGGCTGGCTCGACTTCTTCCTCGACGGTGTCGCGACGATCGCCGACGAGGCAGTGGACTCTGCGCGTGAGCTCTTCGCGCTCGTCGCGAGAGACCGAGCGCGAGTGCTCGCGCACGAGGGGATGTCGGTCGTGGCGCTACGTCTGTTCGAGCTGCTGCCGCGACACCCGGTCGTCACGGTGGCGTCCGTGATGAAGCTCGTCGAGACGACGAAGCCGACCGCCGGGCGTGCTGTCGAGTTGCTGGTGAGCGCGGGAGTCCTCGTCGAGAACACGGGACGCAAGCGCGACCGAGCGTTCGTGTATCAGGCGTACATCGAACAACTGCGCGTCGGGACTGAGCTCGACAGCGCGCCGCGGGCCAGGACGTAGCCCGACCTGTTCCACAACTCTCGTCAATCGCGGCTAGACGACGAGAGCGACTCGTGGGCGCTCACGCGTCAGCAGCACCCGGATGGATCCCCGGTCGTCGTGGCCGGCGGGGTGTCACTCGTCTTGCCGAGCGCATCGAGGCGGCGCGCGGCCTTGTGCTTCTTCCAGTCGCGTTCGAGGCGTTCGAAGTCGGCCTCAGACAGAGTGCCTACCTTGCGCAGCGCGAACAGAGCAGATCGGACCGACACGCCCTTGATGTCTGCGCGAGAGGCGCTTCCGCACTTCGAACATCGCCTCAGCGGTGCCTGGATTCCTCGTGACTGTCGGAGCTCCGCGCGAAGCTCGGTGAGGCGAGCACACAGGTCAACAAACTCATCCCACGTAGTCGATGGGGACCACGCGGCCGCGAGCACCTCGAGCACCTCGGGAAACCAGACTCGCAGCGCATCTCCAGCGGGCATGCAAAACGGAGCTCCTCCGCGCGGTGAGGCGCCGCCGCGCTCCTCGGTTCATACCACGGGCGCGCCAACGGGCGGCGCCATCGGAGGCCGTGTGCAGGAGGATCTCGGACTCGCGTCGGGTGACGTCGGTCATGGCCCCCCAAGCGATTCGAACCATCCGGAGCTTCCGGATGGTTGCCGCACTGCTGATTCCGGAGGCGGTCTTCGGAGTGTCGACGGTCATCGCCCCCTCACCTGCACGACTGCCGCTCGCCCGGCC
>CAIUAC010000777.1 GCA_903896985.1 uncultured Sandaracinus sp. | reverse complement strand
GGCGCCGGAGGATCTCGCTCTCGGGGCCCTCTGCGTCGGGCAGCGGCAGGTCCGCGACGCCCATCGCGCCGTGCAGCGAGAGGTAGACGCCGTCGAGCGGTCCGGCGGCGCGCAGCCGCTCGGCCATGCGCGCGACGAGCTCGTCGAAGCAGGCGCGCGTGAGCGGGCCCGAGGGCACCGTCCACGCCGAGAGGAGCGGCACGAGGTCCACGACGACGTCTCGCGCGTCGGCCGCGGCGAGCGCGCCCGCGACGAAGCCCGAGAGTTCGGCGTTGCGCGCGAAGCCAGGCGCCTCGGTGCCGAGCCAGCGGCAGCGCTCGGCGAGCTCCTCGCCCTCGAAGAAGTGCGTCTGTCGAAAGTCCTCGAGCGTGGTGAGCACGGGCGAGAAGGCGTTCGTCTCTTGGCTGATGCGGCCGTAGGCGAGCCGCAGCACGCGGGCTCCGGGCGCTGGCGCGCGAGGCCGTAAGCGCCGCAGCACATCGCGCGCAGCGGCCGCAGCTTCGGCCCCGACGCGTCGGCCGGCGGAGCGCACGAGGCGCCCGAGCGTCGCCGCGTCGAGCTCTCCGGAGGCGCCCATTCCCTCGATCAGGCTCACTTCCCGCCTCCGAGCACGCGGCTCTTCAGCGAGTCGAAGTGGTCGAGCGCCGAGAGCGCACGCTCGCCGTACTTCTCGAGGAGCTTCGCGAGCGGACCGTCTTGGCCAGGCACGGTCTGCGCGTCGTCGGGCCCGTACATCTGCTCGACCATCTTCTCGACGGCGAGGCGCACTGCGCCGCGGGCCGGGAGGCGCGCGACGAGGCCATACATCGCGGCGTTTCCGCGAGAGCGAAGCTCGGGATGCGCGCGGACGTGCGCGACCGAGGCGCGGAGGTCGGCGATGTAGTGGTCCGCGATGGCCAGGTGATTCGCGGTCACCGTGAGGTGGATCGTGGTTGGCCGATGCTGCCGGTCGACGAGCCAGCCGCGGTCCTCCATCTGGTCGGCGACGGCGAAGGTGTCGAGCGCGGGGTCCGCGGAAGCCCAGCACACGATGGTCGCGGGATCGTCGGTGACGAGGCGCAGTCCGTCGATCGACGCGATACCGTCGCGGAGCTTTCGGGTCGCCTCCCAGGCGCGGCGAGCGAGGTCGACGAGCCCGTCTTCACCGAGCGCCTGCAGCCCCGCCCAGGCGGCGGCGATCGGGCCCCCGGGGCGAGTGCCCGGCATCGACGGCGAGACGTAGATGCCGCCGGGAAAATCGGTCGCGACGAAGAACTGATGCTTGAGATAGTCGATCGACCGATACGTGATGGTCGAGGCGCCCTTCGCCGCATAGCCGTACTTGTGGATGTCCGCGGAGATGCTGGTCACTCCGGGAATACGGAAGTCCCAGAGCGGCATGGGAAGCCCGAGCTTCTCGAGGAACGGCAGCAAGAAGCCGCCGACGCACGCGTCGACGTGAAACGGCAGCCCCTTGGCGCGGGCGAGCTCGCCGAGCTCCGCGATCGGGTCGAGCACGCCGTGCGGATACTGGGGCGCAGACGCCGCGATCATCACGGTGTTGCGATCGATCAGGCGCGCGAGCTTCTTCACGTCGACGCGCATCTCGGCGTCGAGGGGCGCCTTCTTCAGGCGCACGCCGAAGTAGTGCCCCGCCTTGTCGAACGCGGGGTGCGCGCTCACGGGGAGCACGACGTTCGGGCGGCGAATCCACGGGCGCTTTTTGCGGGCGAGGTCGCGGTACGTCTTGACGGCGAGCAGCAGCGACTCGGTGCCGCCTGAGGTCATCGTGCCGACGGCGTTCGAGTCGCCGTGCAGCATGGTCGCGGTCATCCGCATGACCTCTTTCTCCATGCGCTTCAGGCTCTGGAAGGCCAGCGGGTTCAGCCCGTTCTCGGAGAAGAACTGCGCGTGCGCCTCCTTGAGGAACGCGGAGTGCGCGTCGCCGGCGTGATAGACGAGGCTGAAGACGCGCCCGCCCTTCCAGTCGACGTCGGCGCCGTGCAGCGCGCGGAGCGACTCGAGCAGCTCGGCGTGGGGGCAACCGTGCTCGGGCAGCGCACGAATCGGGGCGAGGGCGGCGGCGGAGGCGGGCGTGTTCGACACGCCGCGCAGTGTACCCGTTTGGCGGGCTCGCGCGCCCCCGGACGAGCAGGCGCGGGCTCCCGCGCGGGGCGTGCACCGACCGAGGCCGCGGTCGAGCGGCGCGGCAGGATTCCGCGCACAACCGGCCGAATGTGTGCGACGCTTCATGGTCGACAGGGGGCTTTCGTACTTGTCAGCGCTTTCGAGATTCTTCGATCTCTCCTCGCTCGACGAGACGGAGCACGCTCGGAAGGCGGCGCTGCTGCGCTCGGTCATCCGGGCGATGATCGGCATGGCCGTGCTCGGCTTCGTCGCGTCGCTGGTCGACCGTCGGAACGACGTCCGCGTGGGCCTGGTGTTCTACGGCCTCGTCTCGCTGTGCATCTTCTGGCTCAGCCGCGCCGTGCGCAGCGGGCGCGTGGTGCTCGCGGCGTGGTCGGTGTCGGCGTTCGTGTGGAGCCTGATCGCGTTCGTGACGCTCTTCTTCGGTGGACTGCACGGCGGGAACGCAGCGTGCTTCGCGGTGGTCGCGCTGCTGGTCGGCAGCGCGGTCAGCGGCCGAGCGGGCGTCGCCATCGCGGTGCTCTCGTCGGCTTGGTGCGCGGTGGTAGCGTTTCTCGAGATACGCGACGCGCTCCCGCCGCCGCTCGGTCCGTACAGCCCGGTGAACTCGTGGGCGGCCCTGACTGTCTCGCTGATCCTGACGACGGTGCTGATGCGCAACGCGCTCGACTCCTTGCGTGCCCTGCACGCGAAGGCCGTCGAGAGCGCCCTCGCGCGCGACGCGGCGCTGCAGCGCTCCATTCAGGCGCAGAAGATGGAGCTGGTCGGCAAGCTCGCGGGGGGCGTCGCGCACGACTTCAACAACCTGCTGACGATCATCGGAACGGTCGCGGCGGCGCTCCGACTCGACGCCGAAGGCGGTGCGAGCAGCGACCCGGATTTGCTCGACGACCTCGACAACGCGACCGAGCGCGCGGTGCTGATGACGAGGCAGTTGCTGTCGTTCAGCCGCACGCAGCGAAGCGAACTGACGGACCTCGACCTCGACGCGCACGTGCGGGCCTTCGTCCCGATGCTGCAGCGCTTGGTGGGCCCGAAGGTCACCATCGACGTGCAGTCCGCGCCGGGCGCGATCGTCCGAGCGACGCGCGTGGGGCTCGAGCAGGTGCTGCTGAACCTCGCCGTGAACGCGAGCGATGCGATGCCGGAGGGCGGCTCGCTGAGCCTGCGAGTCCACGTCGAGTCGACCGCCGTGCGCCTGGTGGTCAGGGACTCCGGCGTGGGCATGGACGCCGACACGCAGGCGCGGATCTTCGCGCCGTTCTTCACGACGAAGAGCAGCGGCACGGGGCTCGGGCTGGCGACCGTGCGGGAGAAGGTCGGAGAGTTCGGCGGGACGATCACGGTCGACAGCGAGCTAGGCCGCGGGAGCACCTTCGAGGTTCGACTCTCGCGCCCGCCCGAGCGCGCGACGACTGAGCCCACCTGACCGCGGGCAGACTCAGCGGCGCACGAGTCGGTCGACGGCGACGCGCAGGGACGCGAGGTCGTGCACGGTGTGCGCCTCGTCGCAGAGCGGCTCGTAGAGGCGCATCGCGCTGTCACCGAAGCCCCAGGCGCCGGGGGGCTCGGGGTTGAGCCAGAGGACGCGTCCGGCGCGGCGCTTGATCTCGCGGAGCGCCGGAGTGTTCGGATCGTTGTAGTTGTTGCGGCCGTCGCCGAGGACCACGACCGTCGTGCGCGCGTCGAGGGCGTCTCGATACCGCTCGATGAAGTGGCCGAACGCGGCGCCGTAGTTGCTGTTGGACGCGACGCTGATGACGCTGCCTCCGTAGGCGAGCGCGATGGCGCGCTCCGGCTCGTGCGCGGCGAAGAGTTCGGTCGTCTCACCGAGGTCGGACACGAAGACGAACGAGCGCGTTCGCGCGAAGACCTCCTGCACCGCGTGCACGAAGACCAGCAGAAAGCGCGCCGCCGTGCGCACCGAGTCGCTCACATCGCAGAGCAGCACGAGCTTCGGCCGGTCGCGGCGACGTCGGCGAAACACGGGACGAAACGGCAGCGCCCCCGTGCGAAACGACGCGCGAATCGTGCGTCGAACATCGAGAGGACCGCGGCGCGCGCGGCGACGGCGCACGGCGAGGCGGCCCTTGAGGCGCTCAGCGAGGCGCTCGACCTCAGCCATCACGCGAGCGACCTCGGCGCGGTCGAGCAGCGCGAACGAGCGCTCCTCCAGGCGAGCGCGACGCAGATCCTCGAACTGCGTCGTCGTCCGCCGGCTGAGCTCGTCTTGCACGTACCGGCGACCGACCTGCCGCACCTTCTCGAGCTCCGCCGCGAGCGCCTCCGCGAGCGCATCGCCGCGCGCACCGAGCGCGTCGCGCAGCCGCTCACGGAGCGCCCCGAGCTCCGTCTGCGCGCGCGGCACGCCGACGCGGTCGAGGACGCGCATCGTGAAGAAGCCGACCTGCATCGCGCTCTGGATGCGCTCGATCTGGGCGCCGCGGCCGGCCATCGCGAGCAGCTGTTCGAGCTCCGCGCCGCCGGCGACGATGGTCGCGAGGCCCGTGCCGCCGCCCTGCGCCTGCTGGCCGCCGAGCGCCGCGAGCAGCTCGTCGAGCGCGCCGAGTTCGGCGTCCGAAAAGCCTTGCGAGCGAAGCCGATCGTGGAGATTTCCTTGCGCGCGTCCGTCGGCCGCGAAGAACGCGTCGAACGCGCGATCGAAGAGGGCGCGCTGCTCGAGGTCCTTGACCATCACGGAGCGGAGCGCGGCCTTGAGGTCGTCGCGGCGACCGAGCCCGACGGCCATCGCCGCGCGCTCGACGTCGATGGCCTCGACGGGCGAGAGGCGCAGCCCCGCGCGGCGCGCCGTGGAGACGAACTCGTGCAGGACCGTGTCGAGGGACATCGCGGGTCGAGCCTAGGGGGCGGGCTCGGCGAGCAGGAGCTCGACCTGCTGTCGGAGGCGCTGGAGCGCCGCGGCATCGGCGCCGACGGTCAGCTCGCGCACCTGCCCCGCGCGGTCGATGACGACGAGCGTCGGCATCGCGGTCACCCCGTAGCGGCGGCTCGTTCCGCGGACGTCGCGCGCGATCGTATAGGACACAGGTGAACGGGCGAGGTGCGCGCGCACCGTGTCGAGGCGCTCGTCGGTGAGGCCGAGCACCGTGAGCCCGCGGTCGTGATATTGGCGCGAGAGCCGGTCGAGCTCCGGCATCACCGCGCGACACGGACCGCACCAAGTCGCCCAAAAATCGAGCAGGACGACGCGACCGCGGAGCGCGTCGAGGCGCACCGGGTCCGGACCCGCGATGAGCTCGGCGCCGAGCTCGGGCGCCGGCGCGCCGATGAGCGTGCCCCGCGTCGCTGCGGGGTCGCGCGGCACCGCCGCGAGGGTCGCGCGAACCGTGCGGAGGCTGCCCCCGCGACGGAGTTGAAGGCTCACCGCGCGCCCCGGCACCCACGCTGCGACGAGCGCCGCGAGCTCCGCGTGCGTGCGCGGCGTCGCGTGCTCGATGCGCGTGAGCGTGTCGCCGGGCTGCAGCCCTGCGAGCGCAGCGGGCGAGCCGGGCACGACCTCGACGACGACGAGCCCCGTCGGGCTCGGCTCGGTCGCGAGCCCGAGGAACGCGCGCGTGCCGCCTCCATGGGGCGCGGCGTGCGCGACGGCGCCGAGGACGCGCGGGGCGGCGAGCGGGAGCAGCGCGACGAGAGCGCCGGCGAGTGCGAGCGACAGGAGCGTGCTGCGGGGGCGCATCAGGTGGAGCGTAGCAGCGCAATGGGGCGGCGGGCGGCGGCGGGGCGTTTCCGTCGCGCGCGGTGTACAACCACCGTCGTGCGTCGCTCCACCGCGCTCGGCCTCGCGCTGCTCGGGCTCGTCTCGCTCGGCTTCGAGTGGGAGGGACGCCTCGCGCGCCTCACGCGCGACCTCGACTCGGGCGAAGCCTCGCGGCGACGTGACGTGGTGCGGCTGCTCGCGGCGTATCCCGCGAGCGACGTGCGTGCGCCGCTGCTGCGGGCGCTCGAGGATGCGGACGCCAGCGTGCGCATCGAGGCCGCGGACGTCGCGGCGCGGGTGCGCCTCGTGGACGCTGCGCCGCTGCTCGTCGGCTGGCTCGACGACCCCGACGTCGCGCTCCGCGAGGCTTCGGCGGCGGCGCTCGGTCGGCTCGGCGACGCTCCGCACCTCGGGCAGCTCGTCCGCGCGCTCGGCGACGCGGAGGCGCGGGTGCGACGGGCGGCGGTCGGCGCGCTCGCGGCGCTCGGCGGGCGCGAGGTCGTCGTGCCGCTGCTCGGGC
>CAIUAC010000776.1 GCA_903896985.1 uncultured Sandaracinus sp. | reverse complement strand
GGCATCGGCTTCATCTGCTTTGGCGCGCTCTTGACGGTGCTGCTCGGCGCGTTGGCGGCGAAGCAGCTGACGACGATGGCGCGCGCGGTTCCGATCGAGGGCACGGTCGTCGACTCGAGCCGAACGTCGAGCAAGTCGGGCAAGCTCAGCTACCAAGCGGTCGTCGCCTACGCGGGGGGCGACGGCGCCGTGTATCGCGTGACCTCCCTGTCGAAGAGCGACACTGCGCCCATCGTCGGCAGTCATCTGCGCGTGCTCTACGACCCGAGCAGCCCGCGCGACGCGATGGTGGACGACTTCGCCTCGCGGTGGACGCCGGTGCTCATGTGCCTCCTCGGCCCGGCGATATTGCTGATGGGCCTCTGGGAGCTGCGCGCCTCACGCAAGCGGGGCGCTGCGTCGGCCTGAGTCAGCGCGCGACAGGCCCCGACGGCGCGCCTCCCTTGACCCGCCCGCCGCCGCAAGGAACGCTCGTCGCGCCCATGCACCCGATTCTCTTCACCATCCCGACGCCCTGGGGCGGCCTGCCGATCTTCTCCTACGGCGTGATGCTCGGCCTCTCGCTGATCGTCGCCTGGTACCTCGTGATGTGGCTCGGCTCGACGCGCGAGGGGCTCAGCCACGACGTGATGGCCAACACCTTCATCCTGACGGCCATCACCGCGATCGCGGGCTCGCGCGTCCTCTACATCCTGACCAACTTCGACGAGTTTCACTCGCCGGCGTCGTGGTTCGATATGCGCTCGGGCGGGCTCGTCGCGTACGGCGGCTTTCTCGGGGGCTTCGCGGGCTCGTGGGCGTACCTGCGCAGCAAGAAGGTCGCCCTCCTGCCGTGGGCCGACACCGTCGCGCCGACGCTCGCGACGGGCCTGATGTTCACGCGCGTCGGCTGTTATCTCTTCGGCTGCGACTTCGGCGCGCGGCTGTCGCCGACCGCGCCGGGCTGGCTCAAGTCGCTCGGCACCTTCCCGCACTGGGCGACCGCCGTGCACAGCGGCTTCGCCTGCGCCGCGCCGCCGTCGGGCTCGCCCGCGTTCAACCACCACGTCTCGCAGTACGGGCTCGCCGCCGACGCCGCGGCGTCCTTCCCCGTGCACCCGACGCAGCTGTACGAGTCGCTCGCGGGGCTCGCGCTCTTCGGCGTCACCATGCTCGTCTGGCGCAAGCGCAGCTTCCGCGGACAGCCGCTGCTCGTGCTCGTGATGGCGTACGGCGTCTGGCGCTTCTTCATCGAGATGGTGCGCGACGACCCGGAGCGTGGCGCGCTCGCCGGCTTCACGACCTCGCAGCTGATCTCCCTCGCGCTCGTGCCGATCGCGGGCTTCGCGTACTTCACGTTCTACCGGCAGGCGAAGGCGCTCGGGATGCCGCCCGTGCCGAACCTCGCCTCGCCGCCGCTCCCGCCGCAGGCAGAAGAGCCCGCGCCGGATACGAAGGGCGAGGCGAAGGGCGAGCCGAAGAAGTCCGCGAAGAAGAAGGGCGCGACCAAGCGCTGAGCGCCTTGGGCGTCAGCGTCAACGGGCGCTCGCGTCAGTGCGCGCCGGCGTCCG
>CAIUAC010000775.1 GCA_903896985.1 uncultured Sandaracinus sp. | reverse complement strand
GGCAGAGGTGAGGCGAGCGCGTGGCACGGGGAGTCGCGCCGGAAGATACGCGATTTCCGTTCGAGCTCGGCTCCGTGCGAGGTCGCCGAGATGGGCGCCGCCCTCGCCAGCCGCGGTCGAGCGCGACGTGCGGGCGCGCGCTTCACCGCGCGGGCGCGCGCTGACTCGGCGTTCGCTTGGCGCGTCGAGCCTACACCGTAGCCAATTTGTCGCGGGATGGGCCGCGCGGCGCTTCCGAGCGCGGCGTGTCCTGTGTTACGTTATTCGTGCGTTCACTCACTTGGACCGAGGGAGATACTTCATGTCGCAGCGCGCTCAGCAGTCCGTGTTCATCCTCTCCCTGTCACTCGCGGTCGCGGCTTGCTCCGCAGGAAACGGCGGAACCCCAGGGGGCGGACACTCAGCGGACGGCGGCGGCGGCGCGCTCGATGGCGGGTCCGTGACGGACGACGGCGGCAGCGTCGAGACGCCCGACGGCAGCACGACGCCGCTCGAGGACGGCGCCGTGGTGACCAACCCCGACGGCGGCGGCGACCCGGTGGATCTCGGGCCGACCGGGTGCGGGCCGACCGAGTTCTGCGGCAACGGCGTCGACGACGACTGTGACGGCTTGGCCGACGAGGGCTGCGGCTGCCTCCCCGGCGAGACGCAGCGCTGCTACGTCGGCTCGCCCGGTCAGGCAGGGCGCGGGGTGTGCGTGTTCGGCGCGCAGACCTGCGCCGGGACGAGCGAATTCGGCACGTGGGGCGCGTGCACCGGCTCAGGCGCGCCGCAGGCCCTCGACTGCACGCTCCCGCCCGGCGACTACGACTGCGACGGCGCGACCGACCCGGGCTGCGCGTGCGTCCCCGGCGCGACGCGCTCCTGCTACACGGGCCCCGCGGGCACCGAGGGCGTCGGCGTCTGCGCGCCCGGCACGGCGACCTGCGCGGTGACCGCGACCGGCGCCGACTTCGGCCCCTGCACCGGCGAGATCACGCCGTCGATGGAGCTCTGCAACGGCGCGGACTACGACTGCGACGGGCTCGCGAACTCGGGCTGCGGCTGCGTCATCGGGACCTCGCGCGCGTGCTACTCCGGGCCCGCGGGGACCTCGGGCGTCGGCATCTGCCGCGACGGCGCGCAGACCTGCGTCGCCATCGCCGGCGGCGCGTCTTGGGGCGCCTGCGGAGGCGAGGTGCTGCCGGCGGCCGACCGCTGCGACGGCATCGACTATCAGTGCACGGGCTCGCCCGGCGCGGGCTGCGTCTGCCTGATCGGCGCGACGCGCGCCTGCTACGACGGCGCGGCGGGCACGCGCGGCGTCGGCTCCTGTCACGACGGCGTGCAGACCTGCGTCGCGAGCGGCGCCGGCTCGGACTGGGCCCCTAGCTGCGCCGGCCAAGGGCTGCCCGGCGCCGAGATCTGCGGCAACGCGCTCGACGACAACTGCAGCGGCGCGGCGGACGAGGGCTGCGGCGGCACGCTGACCTGCCCCGGCGACGTCACCGTCCCCGCGGGCTCGCCGGTCTCGCTCTCGGCGCTCGGCATCGGCATCGCGAGCTACTCGTGGCGCATCGTCACCGGCCCGACCGGCGGCGCGGGAACCTCGGTGTGGTCCCCGACCCCGCCGACGGCGGCGACCGAGTCGTTCACGCCGACGATCGTCGGTGACTACGTGATCGAGGTCAGCGGCGTCGACACCTATGGCCGCACGATCACCTGCCGCTTCATGGTCTCGGCGCTGCCGCACGGGCTGCGGGTCGAGGTCAGCTGGGACGGCACCGGCGACGTCGACCTGCACCTGCACAGCGGCACGACGACCCCGTGGTTCGCCACGAACGACTGCTACTACGCGAACACCGTCAGCACCTGGGGCGCCGTCCTCGACTTCGACAACACCTCCTCGAGCGGCCCCGAGAACATCCGCATGGACGCGCCCGCGCTCGCGACGGGCTACACCATCGGCGTCCACAACTACTCCGGCGCCGCAGGCCGCATCGCGACCGTGAAGATCTTCTGCGGCTCGACGACGAGCACGGTCCCGACGGCGACCTACACGAGCCGCGCGCTCGCGGGCACCTCCGCCGGCAGCGCGAGCACGAACGACTTCTGGAAGGTCGCGCGCGTCACCTTCACGTCGGCGTCCGCTTGCACCATCACGGCGGTCAACACGTACCAGGCCTCCAGCACCGTCACGACGGCGTTCTGACCATGTCGCGCGCCGCCTCTCGCTTTGTCCTGATGCTCTTCGTGATGGTCGGGGTCGGCTGCGGGGATGACGACGTCACCCCGACGCCGGGGCTCGACGCCGGCACCGATATGTCGATGCCGCCGCCGGTCGATGGCGGCGGACTCGACGGCAGCGGTCTCGACGCGGGCGACGTCGACGGCGGCTCGAGCGACGTCGACGCCGGGCCGTGCGGCGTCGAGGGCGGTGGCTGCTGCACCGTCGGCGAGCAGTGCGCGACCGGCCTCGTCTGCCGCGCGGGCGCGTGCGAGGCGTGCGGCAACCGCGGCACGGCGTGCTGCCTCTCGGCGACGCCCTGCCCCGCGTCGCTCGTCTGCTTGGCCGACGGCACCTGCGACTTCTGCGGGCGCGCGGGCGCCCCTTGCTGCGCGGGCGACACCTGCGGCTCGTCGAGCGAGGTGTGCATCGGCGGCACCTGCGAGACCTGCGGGTCGCCGGGCGGCCCTTGCTGCGACGGCGCGTGCTTCGCCGGCGCGACCTGCGGCTCGGCGGGCTTCTGCCGCAGCTGCGGCGGCCCCGGCGAGCCCTGCTGCCCCGGCTCGATGTGCAGCGACGCGGCGACGACCTGCGACGCGACGAGCACCTGCGTGCCCTGCGGCGGCGACACCGAGCGCTGCTGCAACGGCACGACCTGCGACGCCGGTCAGGTCTGTCGCACGAGCGTCTGCCGCGCGTGCGGCGGGCCCGGTCAGCCGTGCTGCGGCGGCACGACCTGCGACGCCGGGACGTCGTGCCTCTCGGGCACCTGCGGCTCGTGCGGCG
>CAIUAC010000774.1 GCA_903896985.1 uncultured Sandaracinus sp. | reverse complement strand
GGTGACGTCGCGGTGCACGATGCGCAGCGGACGCCCCGCCTTGTCGCGACGCTCGTGCGCGTGATGAAGCGCCTCGCACGCCTGCATGACGATGCCGATGGCGACCGCGAGCGGCATCGGCTGATGACTGCGGGCGCCTACGACGACGAGATCGGAGAGGTCGTGCCCATCGACCCACTCCATCGTGATGAACCACTGGCCATCCTCGAGCCCGAGCTCGAAGACCTGCGGAATGTTGGGGTGACAGAGCTCCGCGAGGAGGCGCGCCTCGTCCTGGAACATCCGGAGCTGCTTCTCGTTGTCCGAGAGGTTCCGGAAGATCCGCTTGATGACGACATCGCGAAAAAAACCGCCCTCGCCCCACTGCCGGGCCAAGAATATCTCCGCCATGCCGCCAGCGGCGACCTTGCGTAGAAGCTCATACCTGCCGAATAGCTGGGTCATTGCGCGTTCGAGGGGCCCACGAGGCCCCCCGGGACGGCGGAGCATACCGCGCTGGCTGCGCGTGGATAGCTCCGTCTTCGAGGGGCGGCGTGAACGACGCGCTGCGTCGAGCTTGAATCGGAGGCGCGGGGTCCGTTAGCCTCCCCCGAACTATGACCACGCCCCCACTAGAAGCCGCCAAGCCCGGAGGCGGTCACACCGCACCCGGGGCCGTCGTCGGAGGCCGCTTCGAGATCGAACGCGCCGTGAGCGAAGACGCGCTCGGCGCCGTGCTCGCCGCCAAGGATACGAAGACCGGCAAGGCGATCGCGCTCCGGATGTTGCCCGCGAGCCTGATCGCAGGGGCCGCTGCTTCCGAGGGGCTCCGCGCGGGCGTCCGCACGGCCGCCGCGCTGCCGCACAAGAACCTCGTCGCGGCGTTCGGTGCGGGCCAAGATCCGCACGCCGGCTGGTACGTCGCGAGCGAGTGGGCCGAGGGGCCATTGCTGACGCAGATCGTCGATTTTCGTAGGGCCAGTGGCCTCGGGGGCACCTCGGTTCGGGGCGCGATCGAGGTCGCCATGCAGGTCTGTGCGGCGCTCACGGCGGCGCACGTCAAGACGGTGCACGGCGGCGTTCGACCGAGCGTGCTGTGGGTCGCCAAGAATGGTCGAGTGAAGCTCGGCGACCTCGGCGTGACGCGCTCGCTGCTGAAGACGTCGGGCGCGAAGGCGTTCGGCGAGGCGGAGCAGGCGTGGCTGGCCCCCGAGGTCAAAGCGGACGCGGCGCCCGACGCGCGGAGCGATGTGTTCGGCGTAGGCGCCCTGCTCTACGCGATGCTCACGGGCCGCTCACCGTCCGAGGAGTTCATCGCGCCGTCGAAGGCCCACCCCGATGGCACCGCCGCGATCGACCAGTTGCTGCTCAAGTGCCTCGCCAGCGATCCTGCGCAGCGCTTCGCGACGACGGAGGAAGTGCGCGCCGCCCTCGCCCCGCTGGCCGCCGAGGCGCCCCCCGCAGCCAACGACGACTTCTTCCACACAGAGGCCGAGACGCACGAGTTCGACATCGACGTCGGCTCGATTCACCCGCACGCGACCGCTGCCGCGGCGGCGGTGCCTGCGTTTCCGAAGCCGCCTGCGGCGCCGCGAGCGCCGAGCATGCCGGGCGTGCCGGACGGTCGCCCGAAGGTCGGGCAGCGCGTCGCGGCGAGCGAGCAGTTCCGGGTGTCGATGCCCGGCGCTGTGGCGCCGATGCCGGCGCAGGCGCAGGCCAACGCGCCCACTGCACCCGCGTCGGCGTTGGTCGATCTCGGCTCGCTCCTCGCGAAGATCACGGAGAACGACGCCCCGCGCTGGATGGTGGTGAAGGACAACCTCGATCACGGCCCGTTTTCGGGCCGAGAGCTCGTGCAGTCAATCCTGCGAGGCGAGGTCCTCGACACGCACGGGCTGCTCAACATGGACACGGGCGAGCGCCGCAAGGTCCGCGAATTCCCCGAGTTCGTGGAGTTTCTCGAGCAGTACAAGCTGCGCAAGGTCGAGGCGGAGGAGAAGGTCGCGCTCAACCGCTCGGAGACCGTACAAAAGGCAGGCAACGCGGCGAAGCTGCTCATCGCGCTCGGCGTGCTCGCGGTCGTCGGCCTCGGCGTGGGGATCTTCGTCGCGACTCGGCAGCACCAGACGAGTGAGCACGTCGCCGACTCGAACCTCGCGGACCTGTATGAGCGCGGACAGATCAACATCACGGGCACTGCGGGCATCCTGCCGCCGCCTCCGCGGGGCGCGGGGCGCCGCGGCGGGGGACACGGCGGAGGCGGAGGCGCCGGGGGCATGAGCTACGAAGACGCGATGAACCAAGCGGTCAACCTCGGCGACGTCAGCGGCGGCGGGGGCGGCGAACGCCAGCTGACGCCGCAGGACGTCGCGGGCGTGATGAACCGCAACATCAACAGCCTCTTCTCGTGCGTCAGCGCCGAGCTGCGCAGCGGCGGCTCGCTGTCGAACGTGCAGATCGACCTCGCCATCGCGGGCAGCGGACAGGTGCTCGGCGCCTCTTCGCGGCAGGGCAGCGCGTCGTTTCAGGCGTGCATCGGGAGTCGCGCCCGCAGCATCCACTTCCCCACGTTCCCCGCGCCGCGCATGGGGGCTCGCTACTCGTTCTCGGTGGACTGATGCGCCTGCGCGACACCGCGTTGCTCCCCCTGTTCGTGCTCGCTGCGTGTGACTCTTCGGTCGCAGGCGGGCTCGACGAAGCGCAAGCCAACGAGATCGTCGTCGCGCTCGACGGTCAGGGGATTTCCGCCCTCAAGCAGAAGGAAGAGGGCACCTCCGAGACCCCAACCTTCCGCGTCGAGGTCTCGGGCGAGGACGTCGCCCGCTCGCTCAGCGCGCTCGGCGCAGCGGAGCTTCCCCGGCACCGCGAGCGCGGGGTCGAGGAGGTCTTCGGCGCTGGAGGCCTCGTGCCGACCGCGACCGAAGAGCGGGCGCGCTACGCCTCGGCGCTCTGCGGCGAGCTTGCCCGCTCGCTCGAGACGATGGACGGCGTCCTCGACGCGCGCGTGCACCTCGCGCTCCCCGACGTGCGTGATCTGCCGCTCGACGCGCCGGCCCCACATCCCCGCGCGTCCGTGCTGCTCAAGTATCGGCGCGGGGCGGTGCGCCCGTACGACGACGCGGCGGTGCGCGCCATCGTCGCCGGCGCCGTGCAGGGTATGGACGCGTCCGACGTCGCGGTCGTCGGCGTGCCCGCGCAGGCGGGGCCCGCGAGCGCGCAGACGGCCCTCGTGCGCGTCGGGCCGATCGCCGTGACGCGCGGCTCAGCCGGAGCCCTGAAGGCCCTGCTCGGTGGGTCGATTGCGCTCAACGTGCTCGTCGCCCTCGGCGCCGCGGTGCTCGTGCTGCGCCGCAAGAAGCCAGGCGACCCGCCGCCCGACGACGCCGAGAAGCCGAACGGCGGCCGATAGCGTCGGCGCGCCGCCGGGCTAAAGCAGAGCCGTGCACCGATGATCCACGTCGACGGCGTCCACTCCTCGTTCGCGGCGCCCGTGCTCGCAGGGGTGTCGATGACCGTGCCGGAAGGCGGCATCTACGCGCTGGTCGGCCCTGCGGCGGCAGGCAAGAGCGTGCTGCTCAAGGTGATCGCGGGCCTGCTCAAGCCGCAGCGCGGGACAGTGCGCATCGGCGACGTCGACGTCACGAAGGCCGGCGCCATCGCGCTCGCGGGCGTGCGGCGGCAGATCGGCATGCTCTTTCAGAACTACGCGCTCTTCGATCATCTC
>CAIUAC010000773.1 GCA_903896985.1 uncultured Sandaracinus sp. | reverse complement strand
GGCCGTGCCGAATTTGAGCAGCGGCGGGACCGCGATGCCGTGCGAGCCGAGCCCGACGACGGTGCCGACGCTCTTGCCGGAGAGGACCATCTGCTCGCCCGCGACGAGCGCGTGCGTGAAGTCGCCGCCCGTGCCGCCGACGGCTTCGGGGTAGCCGATGCCGTGCAAGCCCGCCTCCGCGGCCGTGCGATAGAGCTCGCGCGGGAACTCGCCCGCGTGCTCCCAGGCGGCGCCATATGGCGCGATCTCCCGCTCGGCGAAGCGCCGCACCTGCTGCCGCAGCGCCTTGTGCTCTTCGTTCTCGAAGAAGTAGGTCGTGATGGCCATGGGCCGAGAAGATAGCGCGTCGAACGGGCGCCCTGCGCGCCGTATACTCGGCCAGCCCATGAACACCGCGCAGACCGGTCCGCGCGCCCCGGCGTCGCTCGTCATCGTGATCGGTCGCGCGGAGGACTGCGATCTGCGCCTCGAGGATCCGACCATCTCGGGCCATCACGCGCGGCTCTCGTGGTCGGCGCAGCGCATCGTCGTCGAGGATCTCGGCAGCGCGAACGGCGTCTTCGTCGGCGGTCGGCGCGTCGCGCGCGCGGCGGTGCGCCCGGGCGACGATGTACGTCTAGGGGACGTCCAGCTCGTGTGGAGCGAGCCGCAGCTGCGGCCGTTTCTGCGGGGCGGAGCGCGCGGCGACACGATGCTCGGGGTGCGTCGCCCCGGGCGCGCGTTCACCTGCGGCGCGTGCGGCGCCGGGGGCGTGCTGCCCGACGGCGCGAGCGGCGCGCAGATCCGCTGCGGCGCGTGCGGCGAGCAGCTGACGCTCGAGAGCCCCGCGCGGCAGAGCGTGCTCGGCTGGGTCGCCGTCGGGATGCTGCTCGTCGTCGGGGGCGCGGTCGGTGCCGCCGCGTGGTGGGCGTGGACGCGCCCCGCCCTCGCGCGCCGCACGCTCGTCGCGGCGACGTCCGAGATCGCGCCGAGCGAGCCGGAGCTCGTGGACGCAGGTCCGCCGACGACGAGCCCGGAAGAGGCGTCGATCCGCGCGCGCTCGGCCCCGGCGATCGCGCGCGCCATCGACTCGAGCTCGCCCGTCACGCGCAACCTCGCGGTGCGCGTCGCGGCGGCGTCGCAGGGCACGTTCAACCTCGATCAGGTCGCGCAGCTCTGGACCTACGTGCGCGGCCGCTGGAAGTACGTCAACGACCCGCGCGGCGGCGAGTACTTCGCGCTCGCGAGCGAGACGATCACCAACGACTTTGCGGGCGACTGCGACGACTTCGCGACCGTGCTCGTCGCGCTCGTCACGGCGATCGGCGGCGACGCGCGCGTCGTGATGATGGACGGGCCCGAGGGCGGACACGCCTACGCGGAGGTCTGCATCGAGCAGCCGCCCGCGGCGGTCGCGGCGAAGCTCAAGCGGCACTACGAGCGGACCTGGGACCACTATCTCGGCCGGCAGCGCGTCCGCAACATCAGCTTCCGCACCTCCTCGACTTGCCCCGTCTGGCTCAACCTCGACTGGAGCGCGGGCGTGCCCGGCGGTCCGTACGTCGCCGAGCGCTGGGCCGTGAGCGTGCACCCCAACGGCGCGACCGAGACGCTCGGCGCAGCAGGCGCAGCGAGCGCGAGCGCCGCGCAGGGCGCCTCGACCGTGCAGCAAGCCGCGCTCCCGCCGCGATGAGCGCGCCGATCGAGCCGCGCGCGCACCAGACGCTGCAGATCGTCGACGTCTGCGGGCGGCTGCACACCGCGCTCCTCGAGTCGGACGGGCCCGCCGAGAGCCCGCGGTTCACGACGCTCCGCGCGCCCGATCGTCGGCCGCATCCGTCGTGCGCTCGCTCGCTGCTGCTGCGCCTCGACGCGCGCACCCGCACGACCGGCGTGCGCGTCCTCGCCGCCGAGCGCACCGACGCGCCGACGTACGCGGCGCCGCTCGCCGTCGCCGACGCGCTCGCCCTGCGCGGCGCTGCGGGCTGCGCGCTCACGCTACGGCTCGTCGAGGACCTCGACGACGACGCGGCGTGCGAGGACGCCGCCCAGGTCGCAGTCGCGGTGCGCGACGCATTCTTCGCCGCGCTCGAGCGCACCCGCGGGGCGCTCGAGGTGCTCTGCGGCGAAGGGTTTGCGCTCCTGCGCGAGGCGAACGGCGGGGTGTGTGTGACGGCCGCGCGACTCGAGTGCGGCGTACACGTCTGGCTCGCCGCGCTGCTCGCCGCAGGTGCGCGCGCGGACTGCGACGCGGTACCGCTCGACGTGGACGCTACGTTACGGGAGTTGCTGAGCGACGCGGTGATCGACGCGCGCGCGGAGGGCTGCGTCGAGTTTCCGCTGAGCGCCTTCCGCGGCGTTGTATCCTCCGCGCGGTGAGGGCCTCCCGATGACTCTGCTGCCGATGACTCTGCTGCCGACGACGGTGCGCCGATGAAGCTGCTGCCGGAGAGACCGATGCGCCTGCCTCGGCTGCGCCCGTATGTGCCGCAGTCGACGGATCCGCCGATCTTCTGGTTCAACTCCGAGCGCGACGACATCGTGCGCGAGGTCGTGCGGCGCGTCGTCGAGCAGAAGGCGCAGAGCGGCCGCATGGAGCTCGTGCTCAACGAGGTCGCCTACTACGAGGCAGAGCGCCTCGAGAAGCAGCGCGACGCGGAGTCCCGCGAGTCCCTCGGCTTCTGGCGCGGCGTGCTGCGGCGCGTCGGGCGGATGTCGGACGCCGAGAAGAAGGAGACGCTCCGCTCGATCACCGAGCACATGGCGCGCGACATCGCCGGCAACTTCGATCCGCGCGTGTATGCGCTCGCGACGAAGGCCGTGCCGAAGCTCGTCACGGGCTTGATGAGCCCGTCGAAGCTGCACACCGCGCTCTTCGAGGAGCGCCCGAAGGCCCTCGACGATCTGCTGATCACCCAGGGCTGCATCGAGAAGCTCCGCGGCCTCGCGAAGAAGGGCACGCTCGTCTTCGTCCCGACGCACTCGTCGAACCTCGACTCGATCGTGCTCGGCTATGCCCTGATGCGAGAGCAGCTCCCGCCCGTCAGCTACGGCGCAGGGAAGAACCTCTTCAGCAATCCGATCATCTCGTTCTTCATGCACAACCTGGGTGCCTATCGGCTCGACCGGCGCATCAAGGCGGGAGTCTACAAAGACACGCTGAAGACGTATTCGACGGTGTTGCTCGAGCGTGGCTATCACTCGCTCTTCTTCCCGGGCGGGACACGCTCGCGCTCCGGGTTGATCGAACAGCACCTCAAGCTCGGGCTCGCCGGTACGGCGATCGAGGCCTATGCGCGCAACCAGGTGCGTGGGATTCAGCGACCGCTCTGGTTCGTGCCGACGACGATCAATTACGCCCTCGTGCTCGAGGCAGAGTCGCTGATCGAAGACCACCTCAAGGAGCAGGGCAAGGCGCAGTACATCATCGAGGACGACGAGTTCTCGTCGGTCGATCGCTGGATCGACTTCTTCCGCAAGCTCTCGCATCTCTCGTCCGCGTGCGTGATCCGCTTCGGCGAGCCGATGGACCCGTTCTGCAATCCAGTGGACGACGACGGGCACTCGCTCGCGCCGGATGGCCACGGGCTCGAGGCGGGCTCGTATGTGCGGCGCAGGGGCACGCCCTCGCTCGATCACGCGCGGGACGCCGCGTACACGACGGTGCTCGGCGACGCGATCGCGGAGCGCTTTCTCCGTGAGACCGTGATCATGAGCACGCAGCTCGTCGCGCACGTGCTCTTTCGCGCGATCGTCGCGGCGACGCCGGGCACGGATCTCTTCGGGCGAATGCGGCACAAGGGCGACGTCGCGATGCCGATCGAGCGGCTGCACGCCGAGGTCGCGGAGGCGCGCGACGCCATCCTCGCGCTCGAGCGCGACGGCCAAGTGCACGGCAGCCCGGCGCTGCAGCGCGACTCTGCCGAGACGCTGGTCGAGCGTGCGCTCCAGTTCTGGACCGGCTATCACACTCTCCCCGTGGCTACTCGCGTCGGCGCAGAGGTCGTGTGCGAGGACCCGGCCCTCCTCCACTACTACGGCAATCGCCTCGTGCCCTTCGCGACGCGCATCGCGCCGGCGTCCCTCGCCGCGGCCGCGAGTGAGCTCGCGCGCATGGGGCAGCGCTCATGACGCTCCGCGTCGGCGTGGTCGGCGGCGGCAACTTCGGGCGAGGGATCGCGACGGCCGCGGCGCGCGTCGGCAACGACGTCGTGCTGTGGAGCCGCGCGCTCGGCCGCGACGGCAGCGCGGACGTCCGCACGAAGCTCGACGCGCACTCGGCGAGCTTCCGCTCGACGAGCGACGTCAGCGCGCTCCGCGACACGGACCTGCTCTTCGTCGCGGTCCCGTCCCGACACGTGCGCGAGATCGCGCGAGCGCTCGGCGCGCACCTCGATGGCTCGCACCTGATGGTGCACGTCTCGCGCGGGCTGATCGGCGACGAGCTACGGACGATCACGCGCGTGCTCCGCGAGGAGACCGCCGTCGTGCGCCTCGGCGCGCTC
>CAIUAC010000772.1 GCA_903896985.1 uncultured Sandaracinus sp. | reverse complement strand
GCCGCCCGCGCAGCCGCCGCAGACCCGCACGCGCCGCCCGCCGCGGCACCCCCGGTCGCCATCCCGGGCGAGTCGGCCCTCCGCGCCTTCGACCGCCGCGCCCAGGCGGAGCTCGCCGCGCGCGACCAGTTCCCCACGGGCTACTTCCGCGACGAGGCGGGGCACACCTTCGTGCTCGTCGTGCGCTCGCCGAGCGCCGGCTTCGGCGACTCGCGCGGCGACAAGCTCTACGCGTCCGTGCAGCGCATCGTCGCGGCGCAGCGCGCGCGCTTGCCCGCGAGCGTGGAGATCGGCTTCGCGGGCGACATCCCGAACGCCATCGCCGAGCGGCAGGCGCTGCAAGACGACATCACCACCGTCTCCAGTATTGCCATCTTGCTCGTGCTTCTCTCGATCGTGCTGTTCTTCCGTTCGCCGCTCGTGCTCGTGCACATCGGGCTCGCGGTGTTCACGGGCGGCGGCGTCGCGTTCGCCGTCGCGATGGGCGCGTACGGGCACCTCAACGCCGCGACGAGCTTCCTCGGCTCGATCATCTTCGGCAACGGCATCAACTACGGCATCGTCTACTACGCGCGCTATCGCGAGCGCCGCGGCGCGGGCGACTCCGTCGAGGCCGCGCTCGTCGACGCCGCCGAGACCTGTCGCAGCGGCACCTGGCTCGCGTCGCTCGCGGCGAGCGGCGCGTACGGCGCGCTCCTGCTGACGTCCTTCCGCGGCTTCAGCGAGTTCGGGCTGATCGGCGGCGTCGGCATGCTCGCGTGCTGGGTCGCGACCTTCCTGATCTCGCCCGCGTCGATCTCGCTCATCGAGCGCCTGCGCGCCCGCTTCCGCTCCGCGACGAGCCGGAGCGCGCCCGTCCCCGCGCCGGAGCGCGCGCCGATCGCGCAGCTCGTCGGCCGCGTGACCACCGCCTACGCGTGGCCCATCGTCGCGCTCGCCGCGCTGCTCTCGCTCGCCGCGGCGGTCCCGCTCAAGAAGTACCTCGCGAACCCGTGGGAGTACGACTTCTCCAAGCTCCGCTCGAAGTCGAGCTCCGAGCGCGGCGCGGGGCAGTGGAGCAAGCGCAGCAACGACGTGCTGCGCACGCGCGGCGCGCCGCAGCTCCTGCTCGCGCGCGACGTCTCCGAGGTCAGCGGCATCGCCGCCGCCGTCCTCGCGAGCGACCAGCGCGTGACGGGCGGTCGCTTCGTCGAGAAGGTCGAGACGATCTGGGACGCGCTCGGCGGCACGCCGGAGGCGGTCACGCACAAGCTCGAGCTCCTCGAGCTGATCCGCGATCACCTCGATCACGTCGCGCCGCATCTCCCCGCCGACGAGCGCGAGATCGCGGCGCGCTGGCGCCCGCCCGAGTACCTGCGCGTGCTCACGGCGGCGGATCTGCCGAACCTGGTGCGCGAGCGCTTCCGTGAAAAAGATGGGCGCGACGGCACCGCCGTCTTCGTGTCCTTGCAGCGCGGGATCTCGCAGAGCCGCGGCGAGAACCTGCTGAAGATCAGCGACATCCTCGACGGCGTGCGGGACGCGCGGCACGAGGTCGTGCCCAACGCGAGCCGCGCGGCGATCTTCGCAGAGATGGTGCGCTCGCTCGAGCGCGACAGCCCGCGCGTGACGCTGATCGCGTTCCTCGTGGTGGTGTTCGTCTCGCTGATCGTCTCGCGCCGTCTCGCGCCGATCCTCTCGGTGCTCGGCTCGCTCGTCGCCGGCGTGCTCTGGATGGTGGGCGGCGCGGCGTGGCTCGATGTGCGCCTCAACTTCCTGAATTTCGTCGCGCTGCCGCTGACCTTCGGCATCGGCATCGAGTACGCGATCAACCTCTTCGAGCGCATCCGGCACTCCGCCTGGGAGCGCGCTGGCAGCAAGGACGGCGCGCTCGAGGTGACGCGCGCGGACATCGCCGAGGGCGTGCGCTCGGTCGGCGGGGCGGTGTTCCTCTGCTCGCTGACGACGATGCTCGGCTACGGCTCGCTGCTCTTCGCCGACAACCTCGCGCTGCAGTCGTTCGGCCGCTACGCGATCGCCGGTGAGTTCGCGTG
>CAIUAC010000771.1 GCA_903896985.1 uncultured Sandaracinus sp. | reverse complement strand
CCTGATCGCCGAGGGCGCGCGGCGACTTCGCGCGGGAGGCGAGGTGCGCATCGTCGTCATCCGGGACCTCGGGCCCATCGTCGAGCGCATCGCGGCCGAGGCCGCGCTCCCGCTGCGCGAGGTCGCCCGGAGTACGCGCCATCGCGTCTTCTCGTGCACGCCGCTCGAGGCCGCGGCGAGCCCAGCCGCCGCAGAGCGCGAGGCGCACGAGCCTCTCTACGCGCGCGACGAGGTGTCGCTCGATGGGCGCGCGCTCGCCCGTCCGCACGATCTCGGCGAGGACGCCGCGCACCTCCACGAAGCGCTGCCGCTGCTGCTCGACGTGCTCCCTCGACAGGCTGCAGGCGTACGCGCGCTCGTCCTCCGCGGCGGCTACGGCGCCGTCGCGCTCACCCTCGCCGCGCGCGGCGCAGAGGTGATCGCCGCCGACCGCGACCTGCTCGCGACGACCTTCACTCGCCGCAACGCTGAGCGGCACGGCCTCTCCCTGACGACGCGCGAGGTCGCCTGGCTCCCCGACGCCGCCGGGCCCGACGAGCGCTTCGACCTCGTCGTCGCGGAGACCTCCGACGCGGCCGGCCCCGAGGCGACGCGCCGCGAACTGACGACCGTGCGCAAGCTGCTCGCGCCGGGCGGGCAGGCGCTCTGGCTCACGCGCACAAAGCACGTCGCAGACCTCGTCGGTCCGCTCGAGCAGCACGGTCGCCCGCCGAGAGCGCTCGCCTCCCGCGGCGCCTACACGGTGCTGCGCGACGCTCCCTGAGGCAGGTCCGCCGATGTGCGGAGCCCCTATCCGCCCCGACGGGAGCCGTGCATACTCGCTGAGATTTCACCAAGCCGTCTCGAGGACCTCACAGTGTCGAACGCTCAAGCTCCGGCGGTGCCGCCGCCTCCCTCTTCGACTGCGTCGGGCAGCAACGCTGCGCCGCCCGTGCCGCCTGGGGGCGGCTCGAAGCCCGGGATCCCGAGGCCGCCCGCCGTCGAGGGTGAAGAGCAGCTCCCGAAGCGCTTCGGGAAATACACGCTGATCCGAAAGATCGCCATCGGCGGAATGGCCGAGATCTTCCTCGCGCTCCAGCGGAGCGTCGCCGGCTTCGAGAAGATCATCGTCGTCAAGCGCATCCTCCCGCACCTCGCGAAGGACGCGCAGTTCGTCACGATGCTCCTCGACGAGGCGCGCATCGCCGCGACGCTGAACCACCCGAACGTCGCGCAGATCTACGACGTCGGGCAGCACGACGGGCAGTTCTACATCGCGATGGAGCACGTCCACGGCGAGGACCTGCGCTCGGTCGTGCGCTCGATGAAGGGCAAGAACGTCACGTCGTTCCCCCTCGAGCACGCGCTCGCGATCATCCTCGGCATGAGCGCCGGGCTCTCGTACGCACACGAGCAGCGCACGCTCGACGGCGAGGCGATGAACATCGTGCACCGCGACGTCAGCCCGCAGAACGTGCTCATCACGTTCAACGGCGACGTGAAGCTCGTCGACTTCGGCATCGCGAAGGCGGGGCGCAGCAACGCCGAGGACACCAAGAGCGGCAAGCTCAAGGGCAAGGTCCCGTACATGAGCCCCGAGCAGGCGCAGGGGCTCGAGCTCGACGCGCGCTCCGACGTGTTCGCGCTCGGCGTGATGCTCTTCGAGCTGACGACGGGGCGGCGCCTGTTCCGCGGCGCCAACGAGTTCGAGACGCTCAAGATGATCGTCGAGCAGCCCTACCCGGCGCCGCGCTCGATCAACCCGAACATCGCGCCGCGCCTCGAGTACATCATCCAGCACGCGCTCGAGAAGGACGTGGCCAAGCGCTATCAGTCCGCGCGCGAGCTGCAGGCGGATCTGCAGGACTTCATCCGGCACGAGAAGCTCGCGGTCAGCTCCATCTCGCTCGGCGAGTGGATGCAGATGCTCTTCGCCGAGAAGCTCGAACAGCAGAAGCAGCTGCTCCTCGAGGGACGGCAGCTCGCCGAGGTCCTCGCGCTCCAAGCCGCCGCGGAAGAGGAAGCCGAGCGCAACTCGCTGACGGGCTCGGGCGTCCGCTCGCGCAAGCCGAGCCGCGCGCCGTGGATCGCGCTCGTCCTCGTGCTGCTCGCCGCCGCAGGCGGAGGAAGCTTCCTGTGGATGCGACTCCGCGCCGCGAGCCGCCCGACGGGCCCGGGAGTGATCGCGCTGTCGAGCACGCCGCCGGGCGCGGGCATTTGGCTCGACGGCGACCTCCAGATACATCGGACGCCGTCGACCTTGCGCAACCTGCCCGTCGGCGCAGCGCACTCGATCAAGCTCACGCTCGAGGGCTACTCGCCGTTCACGCGCAGCGTCTCCCTGACGGAGGCCGCGCCCCGCAGCGTGATCGCGGCGACGTTCGTGCGCGAGAGCGCGTCGGACTTCGCCGTGGTCAACGTCCGCACGACGCCGCCTGGCGCGCACGTCCTCTTCGATGGGCGCGACACCGGCAAGACGACGCCCGCGACCATCACCGAGATCGTGCCTGGCGTGGAGCACTCGATCGCGCTCTCGCTCGACAGCTGGGTCACCAAGAGCGAGACGCTGCTGCTGACGCGCGGCCAGGTGCGCGACCTCGCGGTGGCGCTCGAGCGCACCCCGCTCGCGGCCAACGAGTCGCTCGTGCGCATCGTCGTCGAACCGCTCGAGGCGCGCGTGAGGCTCGGCGACGACTGGCACGAAGGCGGCGGCCCGTACGAGCTGCGCGTCGAGGCGAAGCGCTGGCGCATCGAGATCACCGCCGCCGGCTTCCGTACCGAAGAGCACGACATCGAGCTCCCCGGCGGGCAGACGACCGCGCTCGAGTACCACCTCGAGCGCGAGCGCGAGCGCCCGGTGGGCGGCCCCGCGCCTCCCCCGCCGACGGCGAGCGGGCCCGGCATGCTGACGTTCGCCGCGTCGCCGTGGTGCAACGTGACGATCGATGGCGCGGCTGCCGGGCAGACGCCGATCGTCAACAAGCAGCTCCCCTCGGGGCGCCATCGCGTCGTCTGCGAGAACCCGGACCTGCACCTCTCGCGGACGATCCAGGTCGAGATCCTGCCGGGCCAGACGACGCGCCAGCGGGTCGCCCTGCAGTAACCCGTGGAGCCGCTCGTCGAAGCCCGACGGAGGCTGCGCTCCCGCGTCGTGCTCGCCCTGAAGCTCGTCGTGTCGGCGCTGCTCTTCGCGTACCTCGGTTCGCTCGTGCACGGGCCACGCCTCGGCGCGGCGTTCGGGCGGGCGACGGCGCTGCACTTCGCGCTCTCCTTCGCCCTCGGCGCCTTGGCGGTCGCCGTGGGCGCGATGCGCTGGGGCTATCTGCTGACGGCGTACGGGGCCCCGACGTGCCTCTCGTTCGGTCGCCGCCTGCGGCTCTACTTCATCGGGACGTTCTACAATTTCCTTCCCGGCGCGGTCGGCGGGGACGTCGTCCGCGGCGTCGCGACGCGTGAGAGCTTCGGCGAGCGAGGCAGCACGGCGGCCGTCGCGGTCGTCTTCGTCGAGCGCGTGCTCGGCGTCACGGCGCTGCTCTTCATCACCGCGACGATGGCGCTCTTTCGGCCTGCGGCGGGCGTCGAGCGCGTGCTCCCATGGTCGCTCGTCGGCCTCTGCGTCGCGGCGGGCGCGATCGCCGCGATCTCGCTCGCGCACCGCGTCGCGCCGCGGCTGCCCGGCGTGCTCGGTCGCTTCGCCGAGCGCTTGCCAGCGATCGCGTCGCCGCGCGCCTTCGCCGTGGCGCTCCTCCTCTCGTTTGGCACGCAGGCGGTCGGGGCCCTCGGCGCGCACGTCGTCCTCGCCGAGATCGCGCCCCGAGTGACGCTCGCCGACTCGCTCGCGCTCGTGCCCCTCGCGTCGGCAGCTGCGTTCTTCCCGCTGACGCCCGGAGGCACCGGCGCGCGGGAGGGCGCGTTCGTGGCGCTCTTCGCGGCCATCGGCGTCGCGCACGAGGACGCCCTCGCGGCGTCGCTCCTCT
>CAIUAC010000770.1 GCA_903896985.1 uncultured Sandaracinus sp. | reverse complement strand
GGCGTCGGCGAGGAGCGCATCGTCATCGCGCGCACGCCGGGCGCCTATGAGCTTCCGCTCGCCGTGCAGCGCCTCGCCAAGAGCGGGAAGTACGCGGCGGTCATCGCGCTCGGCGCGGTGATCCGCGGCTCGACGCCGCACTTCGAGGCGGTCGCGGGCGAGGTCACGAAGGGCTGCGCGCAGGTGATGCTCGCGACGGGAGTGCCCGTGATCTTCGGCGTCCTGACGACCGACACCATCGAGCAGGCGATCGAGCGCGCGGGCACGAAGGCGGGCAACAAGGGATGGGAAGCGGCGCTCGCGGCGATCGAGATGGCGAGCCTCGGCGCGTCGTTCTCGGCCGACGGCTTCTGAGCCGCGCGCATGGGAACCCGACGCAAGGGGCGCGAAGCCGCGCTCCAGATGCTCTACCAGATGGACCTCTCGGGCGTGACCGCGGAGCGCGCCGTCTCGCTCTATTGGGAGCACCTCGGCGCGACGCGCGACGGGGAGGAGTTCGCCAATGGGCTCGTGCTCGGCTTCGGTCGAGAGGCCGAGCGCATCGACGACACGATCCGCAAGGTCAGCCAGCACTGGCGCCTCGAGCGCATGGCGCGCGTCGACCGCAACATCCTGCGCCTCGGCACCTACGAGCTGCTCTCGATGGCGGACGTGCCGCGGCGCGTGACGATCAACGAGGCGGTGGAGCTCGCGAAGCGCTTCGGCAACGAGTCGAGCGCGGGCTTCGTCAACGGCGTGCTCGACCGCATCGCGACCGAGGCCGGCAAGGCCTAGCGCGTGGACGTGCACTTCGTGCCGGCGGATCTGCGCCGCCTCGACGCGCTCCGCAGCGAGGCGCTCTCGATCCCGTTCTTCGAGGACGAGCGGCCGCTGTCCGGGGCGCTCGGGCTCGTCGACTGGCGGCTCTCTGGGTTCGTGTCGCGCTTGATCCTGCGAGGGCGCATCAGCGGGCGAGCGGGCGAGAGCGTGCTGGTGCCCGCGCGCCCGCGGCTCTCGTTCGAGAAGCTGTTCTTGTTCGGGCTCGGGCCGCGCTCGCGCTTCGACGAGCGGGTGCTCCGCGACGCGACCTCGAAGATGCTGACGACGCTGACGCAGGCGCGGGTGCGCGCGAGCGTGCTCGTGCTGCCGGGGCGCGTGCTCGGGCTGATCGGGCCGGTGCGTGCGATGGAGGTCTTCCTCGAGGTCGCCGCCGAGCACCCGGAGCACGACGATGTGACGCTCGTCGAGGAGAGCGACGCGCAGCGCGCGATGGAGCCAGTGGTCGAGCGCGAGCGCCGTCGGGCGCGCGCCTACGTCGCTTGAGCCGCGGCGTCTTGCCGCGCTGCGTCGCTGCCGCGAGCACGCGTAGGCGCACAGCGAAGTCGTCGGGCGCGCGTCGCTCGGTGTATACTGGGCCCACGATGGGTTTCGTAGTTCCCATGGCCCCGCGGAGGTCGAGTCGGACGGCGTGCTTCGCCGCCCTCGGCCTCGCCGTCGTCGGCTTGGCGACCCTCTGCGGCTGTCAGGACACCGTCGCGACGCAGTTCCCCGCGGGCCTGACGCCGATCGAGGCGAACACCGCCCCGCTGCCGGTGCCGACGCCGACCGACGAGTTCCCCGAGGTGCTGTCGATCCGCACCGGCACGGACGCGGGTGGCTCGTTTCTGCACGCCTACGCCTACGTGAAGGCGCCGATCGCGCTCGTCTGGACGGCGTTTCAGGACCCGAACGTCGTCGTCGATCGCCGCAACCTCACGTCGTTCACGACGACGCACGACGTCGAGCCCGAGTACGACGTCAGCTTCCGCTGCCGCTACGTGATCGAGGACGTCGTCACCGTCACGTTCGACATGACGTGGCGGGAGAGCGCCGTCGAGGGCTCGGTCGCCGACCCGACCCGCGTGATCGTCGCGTACCAAAAGACGTGGGGCTCGAGCTTCGTGCGGCGCATGGCGGGCACGATCGAGCTGCTGCAGCTCGCCCCCGACGTCACGCAGATCAGCTGGGTTCAGCGGCTCGACGCGACGCGCACTGGCGTGCCGGACATGGTCTCGTGGAACGCCGATCAGTACGCGAACGTGCTCCACAGCGTGCGCGGAGAGCCGCTCCCCGCGTACTGAGCCTGGCCCGTCGTGCGCTGGCAGTTCTGGATCGATCGCGGCGGCACGTTCACGGACTGCCTCGGCTGGGCGCCGCGGGGCTCGCAAGCCGGCGCGCGCGCTGACCTTCGCGTCGCGAAGGTGCCGTCGTCGGACGAGGCGCCGCTCATCGCCATCCGGCAGCTGATGGGGCTCGCGCCGGGCGCGCCGATCCCGCCTTGCGATGTGCGGATGGGGACGACGCTCGCGACGAACGCGCTGCTCGAGCGGAGCGGCGCGCGGGTCGGGCTCGTCGTCACGCGCGGCTTCGGGGACGCGCTGCGGATCGGCGATCAGACGCGCCCGGACCTGTTCGCGCTCGACATCGTGCGCCCTGCGCCGCTCCCCGAGGCGGTGCTCGAGATCGACGCGCGGGGCGCGCTCGACGGGAGCGCGGGCGTGCGTCCGGACCGCGCGGCGCTCGTCACTGGGCTCGAGGCGCTGCGCGCGGGCGGGGTCGAGAGCCTCGCGGTGCTCGTGCTGCACGCGTACCAAGAGCCGGGCGCGTCGATCGAGCGGGAGGTCGCGGAGGTCGCGCGGTCGGTCGGCTTCGCGCACGTCGGCTGCTCGCACGAGGTCGACTGCGCGATCGGGTTGGTGGCCCGCGGGCAGACGACCGTGGCCGACGCGTACCTCACGCCGCGCCTGCGCGCGTACCTCGAGGGGCTCTCGGCGGCGCTGCCGGGGAGCACGCTGCGGCTGATGCAGTCGGGCGGAGGCCTCGCAGACGTCGCGCGGTTTCGCGGGCGTGACGCGGTGCTCTCGGGGCCGGCGGCGGGCGTCGTCGCGCTCGGGCACGTCGCGCGCGCGGTCGGCGCAGCGCGCGCGATCGGCTTCGACATGGGCGGGACCTCGACGGATGTGTCGCGGTACGAGGGTGCGCCGGAGCGCGTCTACGAGGCGGAGATCGCGGGCGTGCCGCTCCGCGCTCCGGTGATGGCGATCCACACCGTGGCGGCGGGCGGAGGCTCGATCTGCCGCGTGGAGGCGGGGCGGCTGCGCGTCGGGCCCGAGAGCGCGGGCGCGCGTCCAGGGCCGATTTGCTATGGGAATCCCGGCGCCGCGCAGCTGACGATCACGGACGTCGACCTCGCGCTCGGCAGGCTCGCCGGGGACCGCTTCCCGTTTCCGCTCGCGCGCGGACGCGCCGAGGCGAAGCTCGCGTCCCTCGCCGCAGAGGCCGACACGACGCCGGAAGCGCTCGCCGCGGGGTTCTTCCGCATCGCGAACGAGAGCATGGCGGAGGCGATCCGCCGCGTGTCGATCGCGCGCGGGCACGACGTGCGGGAGCACGCGCTCGTCGTGTTCGGCGGCGCGGGCGGGCAGCACGCCTGCGAGGTCGCGCGCTTGCTCGGGATGCGGCGCGTCGTCGCGCATCCGCTCGGGGGCGCGCTCTCGGCGTTCGGCATGGGCGTCGCGGAGCTCGCGTGGAACGGTCACGCGGACGCGGGGCGACTGCCGCTCGACGCCGACGCGCTCGCGCGCCTCGCGCCTCAGCGGGCGGCGCTCGAGCGGGAAGGGCGCACAGCGCTCGCCGCCGATGGGGCCGAGCACGCGCGCGTCCGCATTGTCGCGCGCGTCGACCTCCGCTACGCCGGCACCGAGGCAGCGCTGACGC